>NZ_JBCOME010000074.1:0-15956 GCF_040924365.1 Ruminococcus sp. 1001136sp1_2201st1_G3_2201SCRN_220225
CATTAGAAAAATGGAGAGACAGGTGAAAAACACCAGAAAGAGCCCTCATATGACAATCGAAATCACATGGGGGAAGCAGGATCAATCAGAGGTTATTTCAAATGTACCGATTACGGATTTATCAATGGAATAATAAGAAAGCAGGATGCGAAAAATGAACACAGGAAAAATATTGACAACTGAAGCTGCTGCAATTCTCAATACGTCCCCGCAGTTTGTACGTGTTGCGATGCAGCAGGGAAAACTGCCGATTGGAATAGCGATTAAGATGTCCACCAAGTGGACTTATAACATCTCTGGAAAGCTTCTGACAGAATACAGCGGAAAAGATGTTGAAAAAGAGCTGGAACAGATCAGAAAAAAGAAAGTTATGTAAACTAAAGAAAAGAGCCGATGCAAGGGGTGCATCGACTCAAGTCCATATGTAATCAACCAATTACATAATATCATTGGGCCACTAAAAAGTCAAGAATGTAAGAAAAATAAGGGGTGAAATTCCCCTGTTTAGCACTTGATAAAGATATTAAAGTTATGAGGCAAATGGTATGGGAACACTGCGAAAAACCTGGCATTTACGGGATGAGGATATATTGTATGTGGAAGAGAACCATGACGGAAAGTATGGAGCACCCGGAAAGAAAAGACAGCCAAAGAGAAAGTTAACACCAGAAGATATATACAGGATAAATCATTGGAACAAAATCAAAAAGGTAAGACTTCTGGCAATGGAATATTTTTCTCCTGGTGATATATGGGCCACATACACATATAAACCAGAAAACCGTCCTCCAGATATACAAACAGCTCAAAAACATTTCCGAGATGCAATGGGGAAAATAAAAAAAATATATGAGAAGGCGGGAAAGAAACTTTACTGGATCCGCAATATCGAAAGAGGAACAAAAGGAGCCTGGCACATTCATTTTATTATAAATGATATTGGAACTACAGCCAGCTTAATTGAAAGGGCATGGCCGCATGGTGGAGTTTACATAACGAGAATAAAAAAGAGCAAATGCCCAGAGGAAGATTTTGGAAGGCTGGCCGCATACCTCACTAAGGATGAAAAAACCAGAGAAGTAAAACAGGATGGAACCCTTGCAAAACCAAAAATCAAAGAAGCAAGTTACAGTCATTCAAGAAATATGCCGCTTCCAGATCCTAAGAAAAAGAAACTGGTGCGCTGGCAAAAAGACATAAAAATGAAAAAAGGTTATTACATAGCAGAATTCTTTGAAGGCATTAACCCAGTAACCGGATATAAATACCGCAGGTACACCATGATCAAGTTGAATAGACGAATTTAAAGAGAAGAGGATTAGAACCATGAAGGTGAACATTTACCTGGAGACGGATAAACAGTGCCAGGCATGTATACAGAGAAAATATGGATACGTGATTGAAATCATGTATCATGGACAGATCGTGACCAGGGAAGGATTTGGATGTGTGGTAAGCACATATCATCAGTGCAACCTGCAGGCGCTTGCGGAGGCACTGGCAAGATTTCATTCTTCCTGTGAGATCTGTATACACACGAAAGATACCTTCGTGGCATCCAGAGTTCTGAGAATATCAGATCTGGCAGCAGTTGACTTCAAAGATACGAAGGGAAACGAGATCAAGAATGCGGACGAGTGGAGAAAGGTTTATGAGCCTGTCAACAGACTTAAACTGGAGGTTTCTTCATCAGCCGGTACACATTCATATTCACAGTGGCTCCAGGAGGAGATGATAAAGCATGGAGATAGCTGAACTTTGGGGAAAAGGATGGAGTCTGCGTCCGGAACAGGATCCCAGGACAATGACATACATAGGAACAATAACAAGAGCTGGTATGAACTTCCACTACTACAGAGGGGATGATGGCGAGATCTATTTTGATGATGAGCCGGAAGGTGGAAAGCCGGAGTGGATGGAAAAAGCCGACCGAAAGCAAAGAAATAGACGGAGCCGTAAAACCATAAAAAGATGAAAAGAGGAAAAGTATGAGGACGATAGCAGTAATCAATTTAAAAGGCGGTGTAGCCAAAACAATTACATCCAATAGCTTCGCCTATATTTTGGCGGAGCAGGGAAACCGAGTCCTCCTGGTGGACAACGATAAACAGGGGGACGCTTCCAGAGGATTGAATTGCCGCACACAGGATGGAGAAGGTATTGACCGGATTATGACTGCCAGACATCCGGAAGACTGGATGGGAAAGCTGATCAGACACACGGCATATTACAATCTGGATGTATTGCCGGCGAATATGCGTCTGTTGATGGCAAACCAGGAAGTGATGTTTGATCAGACGCGGCCGCAGCAGTTCCGAATCAAAAATGCACTGGCATGCGTGGCGGAGCAGTATGATTTTTGCATAATCGATAATGCACCGGATATTAATATATCCACAATTAATGCGCTGACAGCCTGTGATGATGTTCTGATTCCAGTGGAAATTGATGATAATACCACAGAAGGGCTTCCGGAGCTGGTGAATCAGATCGGATACACAAAAGAGGAATTGAACAAAGATCTGAAGAATTACTGGATCTTTATCACAAAGTATGACAAAAACAATCTGGCACAGGAACAGGGAGCAGATCTGATACAGGCAGCAGGATATCCTATGCTCAGTACAAGAATCCGTTATTCCAGGAAAGTGTCTGAATGTACATATGCAAGAAAGCCTATTCCGTTGTATTCTCCGCGCTCTTTGGCTGCAAAAGATTACAAACGCCTGGTAAAAGAGTATCTGGTGGCAGCAGGAATCATGATGGATAAATGGACGGAAGGGAGGGAAGCCTGATGGCATTTAATCTGGCAGATATGGTGAACAACCGAAAGCCCGTGGAGACTGAGAATATCAGTGATACAGTGTATCGTGATGTTTTTGAACTAGAACCATCCAAGGAGAATTTCTATTCTACAGATCCAGAGCGACTACAGGGACTGAAAAACTCAATTCTTTTGTTTGGTGTAATGCAGGATGTTCTGATTGAGGATGTGAATGGTAAAGACAGGATCATATCCGGACACTGCCGTACAATGTGCTGCAGAATGCTTGTAGAAGAGGGGCATGAAGAGTTCCGGAAGATTAATTGTAAATATACCAAAGTGACGCTGAACACGGAGAAGCTTCCAGAAGATAAAGATGAAAAAGTGGAACAGCTGCTTAATAAGCTGGGAATCATCCAGGCAAACCGGTTCCGGGAGAAAACCGACTGGGAGAAAATGAAGGAAGCCCTTATCACGGAGGAAGTGATTAAAGAGCTCCGGGATTTGGTCGATCTGCAGGGAACCACAAGGAAAATGGTCCAGGCAACACTTGGAACATCCGGGACTCAGCTGGAAAGATATCATGCAATTCAGAAAAAGCTGAGCCCTGAGCTTATGCAGGAGTTTAAGAATGCGAAGATAAATATATCCGTGGCCAGGGAGCTGACCGATCTGGATGAGAATCACCAGAAAGAGGCTCTGGAACTATATCAGAAGAATGGAGCAATTACACTTCCGGAAGTAAAGACGTTGAAAGAAAAACAGGAGCTAAACCGCCAGATTCAAGGACAGCTTACGCTGGCAGAAGCAACCGGGAAATATCGTCCGCCGGAAGATGACACGGTAATTGATGTGGACGTTCAGATTGACAGATTTTTTGAGAGTTTGAAGCGGTACACGACAGAACGGATCCAGAAGCGAGATAAGAATATGTCAATTTACATGCTTAGCACCCTGTATGATGGTGTTCGGATCAGAAATGGACATCTGAATTATCAGGGGAAAAAGGATGGAATTCTTTTTAATCCGGACAGTGATGAGGAAAAGTTGATCACCTGGCAGCAGTTGGCAGAAACCTTGATAGAAAAATACGGAAAAAAACAGAAATCAGTAAAGATGGCTCCGCTGGTAGATCCACAGAAAGAGTGCCCGTATTACAGGGAAGATGAGGTATTTACTCCGGATATTGCAAGGATAATAAAAATCTTCCTGGAAGATGTATATGCCAAGATGTATGTGGGCGCCGCCAGACGCTTCCGGGCAATGGGAGCTGAATTTGCCGCAGTGCAGAGAGGCAAAGAAAAAGATTTTGTATTCTATGATGAAAAAGGTGGAAAGGTCTGCTATGTGTCGAAGAAACGCATGGAATTTGAGTACCAGGAGCGAGTTAAGAAAGAAGAACCAGATCCGCCTGAAACACAGCCAAATGAAGCAATGGAGACTCTTGAAGAGATAAATAATTCCTGGAGTGAATGGAAACCAGAAGAAGCTGTGAAAGAGCTTTGCACCAGGTATCCGGAACTGCTTAAGGGAATCATGCAGATTTGTCGAAAATATAAAAAAAACGGGGAGCGAGCTCAAGAGCTACAGAAAAAATATGCTCCTTATGGATATCATAGCCAGGCGTGTGATGGATTCAGCTATACATTCGAAGGGTATTCAAGGGGAATAACGATCCAATCCAATACCCAAAAGAAGGAAAGCAAGATGAGCTATATCCGTCTGGTGTTAGAGCTTGTTAATTTGTATGATCCAGATTCTTCAGAATTTGATCTTACAGAAGAAACAATGGAAATGTCCGACTCGGACAAGCCAGAATGCTGCCAACAGGCAGCTGAAATCACGGACGAAAGGCAGCAGGATACTGAAGAAAATCAGAGCTTGGTGTACGATTGCCAGGAAGAAGAACATGAACAAGAGCCTCTTGACATTATGGGAAATGACACAGAACGTAAGGCATGGCTGAGAAGTTATAAATTGTGGGGACTCTGGTACGAAGACAAACATATAGGCGTGAGGTATTACAAGTATGACTTCGAAAATGGCACACGACTGATCGTAGAAGAGTATGATCCAGAACCGCAGCAGTCACATTGGTATAATCCGGGTGAATCGTACTACATGCATTTAGTAGGTGGCCCAGAGCCAGACAGAAAAAATCAGATTCCAAAATGGACATACCATGCTAAATACAATAAATATCCAAACAGTGAGACGGAGCTTGTTGAGTTTCTGAAAGCGATTCAGAAAGGAAAAAGATGAACAGAGCAGAGAGAAGACGACAGGCAAAGGAACTGTCAAAAAGCAAGATGCCACTACCACTGAATGTTGCACTGCCGGTAGAGGGGGCTGCTGACATAACTGGCCAGGAAGCTGTTGCCTTAAAGACATATTTGGAACTGAAGGAAAAAGAAATCAGAGAAAATGTTACTGCCGCTTTGATGAAGGAAGCCCAGGAGAAGCTTACCAGGGCAGAGGACTATATCGCCATCATCAATATATTGATTATCTTATATGCAAGTAAGATGGCTTGGGGATATACAGAAGAAAATAAAAAGCTCATGGAAAATTACAAAGCGGCCAGGGTTTATGTGGATCGCGTGGGAGCTGCAGCAGCCTATGCGCAGATAAAAAAAGAAATGGATATTGAAATCGAATTTGAAGATCTGGATAATTACAACATTTACAAAGAACTTGGATTTGACAGAGAGGCGGTGTGAGATGTGCTGCAGGAAATAAAGTTAGAGGATGCTCTGAAAAAGTTTCTCCAAGGGAAGAAAGTACTGGTGATGTATGATGAAAGTCTAAAAAACGATGGCACTGAATTCATAGTAGAGGCTCTGGAAAAAATGTTGGAGAGAAACCGTTACCTGGTGGATGTGCCTGCAATAGAGGATTTTGAGTTCAAACAAGAAGTAGAACAGATGGTAAAGACAGAAAAATCCTCCACTAAGGCTGTAAAAAAAGAAATTGGTAGATCTGCCAAAGAACAAAAGCAAGCTGGATGATTGCCAGGAAGAAATCATCCAGATGCTGAAAGACGGAAAATCACAGTATGCAATTGCAAAGGAATTAGGCGTTGTTCAGTCAACGGTTACTCACTGGATGGCGAGACATGGAATTGACAAGCAAGGAAATCAAAAGAAGTGTGCAACCTGCCAATACAGAGAAACAAGCCCGGGAAAAGGCGGCTGTGATTACATAGGGAAAACTGGTCACAGAAGGGGCTGTAGTGTTGAAAACTGTGATAAGTATCTGGAGGATAAGAATGAAAAGGCAGCTGCTCCTGGACTATGACAAGACCAGGAGACAGCTCCTGGCAGCAGGGAGGCGGTGAAATATGAATTTCAGAATGCTGAAAAAGAAATATAGAAAAATGTATGGCCAGAATCCACCTAAATGGATGAAGGAAAGACTGATCAAAACAATGGTAAGTCCTTCGGAGTACAGAGCAATCACTGCTATAGGGATAAAAGTAAATGAACTGCGTGTGGATGCAGGAGCAACCCGGGAAAATGCCGGGAAATATTTTATGAGGGCAATATTCACAGTGGTTGATGAATTGCGGAAGGAAATGCGCCAGTATGAACGTAATACAACGAATTTGGTTAATACTACCAGGACCTTATCTGAAAGGAGAAAATTGCAGAAATGAAAATCAGATCACAGAGGAATCAGCTGATAGATATGGTTGGAAAAGCAACTACTACAGTCCGTATGCCAACCGGTTCCTATCAAATATTGGCGCACACCAAAGATAAGGTGGAGGGAGCTATCCTGGGAGAGTATAGTACTGAGGAAAAGACTGTTCGTGTTCTCTGTGCTATCCAGGTTGCGGCTCAGCATCCAGAAAAGATTAGAATCTTTAATATGCCCTCAGATGCAGAGGTGGTTCTGTGAAAAAATACGAGACCAAAGTACAAGAATTGGACGTGCACCGTAAAGAAATCATACAGATGGTGAAAAACGGAAGTTCCCAGAAAGAGATTGCAGAAAAATATGAAACCTGGCCATCAACAGTTAGGTATTGGTTCAGAAAGCGAGGTATTAAGCCGGAAGTGCTGAGAGGTAACCAAAAATCTACTGGAAGAAAAGGTTCAAGCTGTATATACAGACAACTTAATCCTAATCTCGGAAACTGTGACTATATATGCAAAACCGGACATTCAAGGGGATGCAGCGCAATTGACTGTGACAAATATGTAAAGGGCAAACCGATAGCAGGGATGAAAGAAGAGGCTACGGATTGTGACATCTTTGATGAATGAAAAATAGGAGGTTAGATGGAAGATAGAACATGTAAGACTTGCAAGGATAATGATAATGGCCTGTGTGATCGGAAGGGCATACTGGTAGAAGATGATTACAGCTGCAGAAAATGGCAGCCTGACTGGAAAGAACGATTTATGATTCGGTTTCTCAGAACCAAGTGAGGTAAGCGAGATGGTAAGTAGGATAAAAGAAAGATTGCTGCAGTATAAACAGGAATTGCAGAAACGGACGATATACAAGGATGGATTGCCGGGGAGCTCCCTGGATATTGTAAATAGTCTCCTAAAAGATCTGGAACAGGACGAGAAAGAAAATGGTTGGATTCTGGTTGACGAGAGATTACCAGACCCAGACGAACACATTCTGGTATCTTTTTTTAACTTTTCGCTGCCGATGATTGGAAGATATACAGTCGACGATGATGACGGCGGTACGTTTAGAGTTGGTGACGAAGACGAGAGTTTTTGCGAACACGATTTATATGTAAACGCCTGGATGCCACTTCCGGAACCGTATAAGGAAGATTAAGGAATTTGCAATAAATGGAAGGAGATGGAGTTGATTGAAATATCCAGAAGCAATGTATATTGATAGTCAGATATTCGCAGGGGATATGGATGGTTCGGAATCAAATCTGACAGAAAAAATCGTAAAAATAAGGAATAGATGATAGATGTAATCGTTGCAATGGGTGCTGGCGTGCTGATCGGAGCCTTCGGTGTGGTCGCCTGGCTCCTGCATGATTCGAAATAGAGGTGAGAATGATGATTGAAATCGTTAATGTGGATCAGAAAGAAGTGACGAACCAGGAAGCTGCCGAAGCGATAAACACGATTAAGCGGTACTGTGATTGTAGATACTGTTGTGACTGTACTATCCGGAAAATATGCCAGGAGTATTTTGATAACAGTGACGCGTATCCGGATGACTGGCCAGATTTATGTGCTGATTAAATGATTAAGGAGCTAAGAGATGAACAAAGTAATTTTAATGGGACGTTTAACAAGAGATCCAGAGGTGAGATACACCTCTGGAGAAAATTCATTAGCAATTGCCAGATACACGCTGGCAGTAGATAGAAAGATTAGAAAAGATGGAGATACAACGGCAGACTTCATTCCTTGTGTAGTATTTGGCAGATCTGCCGAGTTCGTGGAGAAATACTTCCGAAAAGGATTGAAGATTACAATCGCAGGTCGTATTCAGACCGGAAGTTATACCAACCGTGACGGACAGAAAGTTTATACTACAGAGGTTGTTGTGGAAGAACAGGAATTTGCAGAAAGCAAAGGCTCTGGATCTGGCAGCAGTCAGCAGAATGTTCCACAACAATCACCAGATGTGGGACCTGATGGTTTCATGAATATACCGGATGGAATTGAAGAGGAACTGCCATTTAGTTAATGTCCGACTCGGACAAGATGAAAGAAGGAAAAATATGAGCGGACTTAAATTTCCAAAAGAAGAAACGAAGAAAAAAAGGATGTCCCATCCGGCCAGCATTCTCGGAAGCCGAAAAGGAAGATGTTACCTGTGCAGCAGGTGTGGCCAGACTCAAGAACATCACATATTTGGTGGTCCGAATCGGACACTATCAGAGAAATATGGATTAAAAGTATATTTGTGCCTGGAATGCCATGCGACAGGTAAACATGCTGTGCATAGGGATAAAGCGGTAATGGATGAACTTCACAGACAGGGACAGGAAGCATTTGAGGAGCAGCTTGGAAGCAGAAAGGTGTTTATGCAGATATTCGGCAGAAACTATTTGTAACAGGTATTTCAGGAGGTGACGCCAATGGACAGGAGCATGCAGGAAGAAAACGAAAAGAAAAAAGAATATTTAAAATCATATCAGAGAGCAGTTAAAAGAGAGCGGGACATCCTGGAAGAAATCAAAAGATTAAGAGCTGATAAGATGTTTCCTTCCGTAGTGAATGATGGAATGCCAAAAGGCAGCAGTCAATCAGATCTGTCGGATTACATTGCGATACTGGATGAACAGATTGAATTGCTGAAGAAAGAACGTTTGAACAAGGTTCAGCAATATCGTAAGATTGAGAGCCAGATCCGCAAAATGCATTCAGAAGATGAACGGAAAGTTCTGCGCTTACGCTATATAAAAGGCTTAAAATGGGATGATGTAGCAACAGAGATGGGCTATGGATGGACACAGGTACATAGGCTGCATTCATCAGCATTGAAGAATTTTAAGATGGTATAGAATGGTATACTTGATTCGTGTTATAACTATAATAGATTCAGATGGATGAATCAAATATCAATCGGTTGCACCCTTACTTGTCAGGCACTATGGCTTGGCAGGTATATCGGAACATAGCTCAGTGGTAGAGCAGCTGGCTTATATCCAGCGTGTCGGTGGTTCGGTTCCATCTGTTCCGACTCGGTTAGTACCGCCGATATAATGGTACAATACTGACTCATACATACTTCCACAAACGTCTGGCAGGCACGGCTGGGCGTTTTTTATTGGAGAAAAAGATGATATATAAGAGATGTGGCAGGTGCGGAAAAAGAATTCCGTCCGGCAGCAGGTGTCCCTGCATGAAACAAAGAGATAAAGAACGCTATCGGATATATGATCAGAATGCCAGAGATCAGAAAAGCAAAACATTTTATGATTCAAGGGAATGGCAGCTGACAAGATCTGATATTCTCAGTGTTTGCGGGATTGATGTGTATGTCTACATGACGGAAGGAGTAATCCTGGCAGCAGATACAGTGCATCATATTATTCCGTTAAAAGAAGCATGGGATAAACGATGCGATAAGCAGAATCTTATGCCATTACATCACGATACACATTCAAAAATTGAGCAGATGTATAAAAAAGAGAGACCAGTGATGGAAAAAAAGCTTGCAAAAATGCTTGTGGATTTTTATACACAGACGGGAGGGGCGGTCTGAAAAGTTTTCAGGAAACGCCGTCGTCCCCGCATGCCCTATAGCTTGCGCAAAATTCTAAATACTCATAAAAAGTTGGCAAAGGAAGGAGGGAGGATGAATGGGAAGACCGAGGAAGCCGCTGACAGAGCAGCGGGGAAATCTTACTGTGATCACAATGCAGACCAGGGAAGCAGAAGAAGACAGTGTGACTACGGACAAAAATCAATTAAAACGTCCTCCTACCTGGCTGATTGATAATGTGGCAAAAAAAGAGTGGCGCAGGATTGTCAAGGAACTGGAAAAGATCAATCTGATCGGGAACCTAGATCGTAACAACCTGGGCGGTTACTGTAATGCTTTTGCTAACTATGTTAAGGCTACAGAGATATTGAAAGATCAGACTTATTACATTGATCGAGAGACCAGGAATGGCGTTATTGTGGTGAAAAATCCAATGGTTGATATTCAGCGCACATACGCAGAGGAAATGAGAAAATTTGCTTCCCTGTGTGGACTCACTATTGACGCCAGACTGAAAGCTGCAGCAGTGAAGTCTGATAAGACAAGGGAAGCTATCACAAATAAATTTGGCAATATATGACCATCAAAGAAGAACTGATAGATTACGCCAACCGTTGTCTGGCCGGGGAAGAAATATCAGGGAAAAAACATAAATGGGCTTGTATGCGCTTCCTTAGGGATTGCAAGAAAGAGGATGCAAAGAATGTACAGGCTAATGTATGGCCTTATCATTGGGATGAAGAGGAAGCATCAAAAATTGTAGACTGGTTTTCCATGCTCCGGCATTCTAAAGGTGACCTTGCAGGACAGCCGATCAGCTTGACGATATGGCAGAAATTTAATCTGTGCCAACTTTATGGATGGCGCGAAGATCTTACCGGTTATAAAAGGTTCAAACAGTCTTTTATTGAGGTTGGAAGGAAAAATGCCAAGTCTCAGATGGAGGCTGGTGTAGCCCTCTATGAAATATCAGTTATGGCTACGAGAAATGAAGAAAATTACGAATATTATACTGCTGGAACCAAGAGGGATCAGTCGAAGATTATTTTGAATGAAGCTAAGCTCATGCTGAATAAATCTCCACTGAAACCTCTTTTTAAAATCACCAGGGATGCTGTAATACACAGAAAAACTGGAAGCTTCATAAAGGCATTGTCGAAAGAGGATGGCCAGAATGGAGATGGAACCAATCCGGCCGGACTGATTTTGGATGAATACCATCAGCACAAGACTACTGAGTTTTATGATCTTGGTCTTGGAGCAAACACCAAAGAGCCATTGCTGATGATTATTACAACTGCAGGGATGGATCTTACTTATCCATGTTATGTGCAGGAGTATCAATACTGCTCTAAGATACTGGATCCGGATGTGGATGTGGAGAATGAAGAGTATCTGGTGGATATCTGCGAAGTGGATCCGGAGGATTATAAGGATGATATCCGTAACCTGGAAGATGAAAACATCTGGAAAAAAGCGAATCCGATTAGGATGAGCTATAAAAATGGCGCGGATAAGATCCGTACAGCCTGGCGGGTAGCCAAAGAAATACCGGAAAAGATGACGGCATTTCTCACAAAAATGTTGAATATCTGGGTTCAGGCAAAAGAAAACGGATATATGGACATGGCAAAGTGGAAAGCCTGCCAGGTTGATAAAATCCCTATTGATACTCATGGAATGAGTGTTTATGTGGGGTTCGATATGTCAGCCAAAATAGACCTTACATCTGTTACATTCGTAATTCCCTTTCTATCAGGTGAATTTGACCAGACTGGAAAAGAAATTGTGAAATACATACTGTATTCCCACTCTTTCATTCCGAATCGGGAGAAGTTGGCTGAAAGAAAGGCAAAAGATAAAGTGGATTATGATGCCTGGGAAAGAATGGGATTTATTACAGTGACAGATACTCCGATTGTAGACCAGAATGCAGTAATGCAATATGTATTGGATACATGTGCAGAGAATGACTGGAACATAGAATGTCTGTGCTTTGACCCTGCCAATGCAAGTAAGCTGATGATGGATCTATCAAACGAAGGTTATACAGTGGAGGAAGTTTTCCAGAGCCATAAACACTTGAATGAAGCTACTCAGGGATTCCGTGAGCAGGTATATTGCGGAAATGTCCTGTACGAATACAATCCTGTATTGAATTTTGCAATGAGCAATGCAGTGATCAGAACCAACCAGGGACTGATTAAGATAGATAAAGATGCTACAACAAAAAGAATTGACCCTGTGGATTCTACCTTGTGTGGATTTAAGCTGGCAATGTATCATGAATTCGGATCCAGCTACCAGGAAGGAATAGATCAATTTTTGGAAAGTGACTGGTAACAATGAGTATATTAGACAGATTAAAAAATGCATGGAATGCAATGACGCGGCCAACGGTAGACATGGATGACGATGAGCTGAAAGAATGGCTGGGAATAACTGGTACTAAGCCAGATGTTGAGAAAGAGGTGACATATTACACCTGCTTAAAAATGCTCAGCGAAACCATAGGAAAAGTGCCGTTAAAGTACTACCAGGAAACGCCTAAAGGTCGGATCAGGGCAGAGCCGAGCAAGATAACCAGGCTTCTGACTGTGAGACCGAACACGATAATGACACCCACAACTTTGTGGACTACTACAGAGATGAACTGTCAGCATTATGGAAATGGCTATATCTGGATGCGTGGTACCTTTGAAAGAGAAAAATATGGAGGACATTACAAAGTCCTGGATCTTTGGCCAATGCAGGCAAATTGTGTGACTGTATATATGGATGATGTTGGTGTGTTTGGAGGAAAAGGGAAACTGTATTATCAGTACAATGATCCCAAGACCGGAGAACAGTATTTGTTCAGATCTAGTGAGGTTATGCACTTTAAAACCTGGTATTCCTTAAATGGAATTATGGGAAAATCTGTGCGGGAAATTCTGCAGGATACCGTGGGTGGAGCATTGGAAAGTCAGAATTTTATGAATAACCTTTATCGTCAGGGACTAAGTGCAAGCATGGCATTACAGTACGTGGGTGATCTGGAAGAGAGCAAGATAAAAGCGCTGCAGAAAAAATTTGCAGATAAACTGTCAGGCCCGAAAAATGCAGGAAGGGTAATACCTGTCCCAATCGGACTACAGCTTACTCCACTGAAAATGAATCTGACTGACGCACAGTTTTTCGAATTAAAAAAGTATTCCGCACTTCAGATTGCAGGAGCATTCGGTATTAAGCCGAATCAGATCAATAATTATGAAAAATCCAGTTATTCAAACAGTGAAACCCAGCAGCTGGCATTTTTAGTTGATACCGCTTTGTACAGACTAAAAATGTATGAAGAAGAGATCAATGCGAAAGTTCTGAGCTTGAAAGAGGAAGAAAATGGATTTTTTTATAAGTTTAATGAGAAGGCAATTTTGAGGACTGATACAAAGACACAGATGGAAATGTTAAAAGATGCTGTAAACAATGGAATATACAAGCCAAATGAAGCGAGGAGATATCTGGATATGCCGGATGATCCGGATGGCGATAAGCTCATTGTGAATGGAAATTATATTCCGCTTGAAAAAGTTGGAACACAGTACACCAAAGGAGGTGAGTAGAATGCCAGTATTACTGCTGAAAAACCAGAAAAAGAATGTAGGAAAATTGGAAATCTGCAATCAGACAGAAATCTCAGCAGATTTGAATATTTTTGGGGATATCGTATCTGATGACTGGGGAAAATGGTGTGATGATGATACCTGTCCTTCTGATATTTCAGATTTCCTGAAAAATCTGGAAGACATACAGGAGATTAACCTTCACATAAACAGTGGAGGTGGATCTGTATTTGCCGGAATTACCATTTATAACATGTTGAAACGCAATAATGCCAGGATTACCACCTATATTGATGGTATTGCGGCCAGTATTGCTTCTGTGATTGCATGTGCCGGTGATCGGATCGTGATTCCGGCAAATGGAACCTTTATGATTCATAAGCCTACAAATGGTTACTTTTTTACAAGTATGAACGCAGATCAGCTGAGAAAAGATGCAGATACTCTGGATATTTGCCAGAAAGCAATCCTGCAGACATACATGTCGAAGACCAAAGAAGGGGTTACAGAAGAGGAAATCAATAATCTGATCAACGAAGAGACCTGGATGGTCGGAAGTGATACTACTGATTATTTTGATTTTGAAGTGGAGGACAGTGTACAGGCAGCAGCTTGTACAAGTAATTACTTTGATGAGTATTCAAAGACCCCAAAAGCATTAAAGCAGCATGAAGAACCGGAAAATAAAACTCTGGATATTGACGCTATTGCAGATGCAGTTATGGAAAAAATCAAAGCAAAAGAGGCTAATCAGAGAAATCTGGAAAAAGAAAAGATAAAGGCTGAATTATTGGGAGATCTTGACCGGTATGGTGTTTGATCTCTCTTTTTGAAAGGAGAAAAAGACGTGAACAAAAAATTATTAGACCTTCTGGAGAAGATTAACGCGAAAAAAGATGAAGTTAAGAACCTTGCCAATGAAGGAAAACTGGAAGAAGCAAAAAAAGCTAAAGATGAACTGAAAGAGCTTCAGGATAAATTTGATATTCTGAAAGACTTGGACGATGGAGCAGCCGTGCCGGAGAGTAAGGTTCCTGCAGGAACACCAAAAGATTCTACGGCAGAGTTTGCGCAGGCTGCCAGAGCAGAGTTCCACGTACAGAATTCCATGAGTGAAGGCTCAAAAGCAGATGGAGGCTATACTGTTCCAGAGGATATCCAGACCAGAATCAACAAATACAAAGAGTCCAAGTTTTCCTTAGGCCAGCTGGTCCGTAAAGAATCTGTCAAAACTGAAAAGGGTTCCAGAACATTTAAAAAGCGCTCTCAGCAGACTGGATTCACCAAAGTAGGTGAAGGAGGTAAGATTGGTGCAAAAAATACTCCACAGTTTGAGCGGATTGATTATGAAATCGGTAAATATGCAGGATATTTCCCAGTGACCAATGAGCTTCTGGCTGACAGTGATGCAAATATCGCTTCTACACTCATTGAGTGGATTGGAGATGAGGCAAGAGTAACTGAGAACAATCTGATCATGGATGCGATTAAGACCAAAAAAGAAGTGAAATTAAGCGGGTTGGATGATATTAAAAAGGCGCTTAATGTAACACTCGGATCTGCGTTTAAGCAGTCTTCGAAAATTATTACAAATGATGATGGCTTACAGTACTTAGATACCTTGAAGGATACCAATGGAAGATACCTTCTTGCACCAGATCCAAAAGATACCATGCAGATGCGACTTGCTGTTGGAGGGACATATATACCGGTTGAAGTTATCCCGAACGAGGATTTGTCAAGCACACCGACATATGCAAAGACGACAGATACTGATGTAAAAGCAGGAAAAATTTATTACAAAGAGGCAGAAGGAGTATATACAGAAGTAGAAGAACCTAAAAAAGCGGAAATTGCAGGTTACTTTGAAATCAGTGAAACCAAGATTCCGATTATAATCGGAGATCTGAAAGAAGGTATCTGGTACTTTGATCGTGCGAAAACTACGATCATGACTTCCAATATTGCATCTATCGGTACACTTAACGCATTCGAGGAAGATCTGACTATTTACCGTGCTATTGAAAGAGAGGATGTCAAAGTAAGAGATGAGAAAGCGTTTGTAAATGGTTATCTGCTGCTGAAATGATGGTGAGTAAATGCTGGAAAAAATAAAAAAACGATGTGGAATCGCAGAAGGTATTAATGTGTATAACGATGATATCAGCGACTATATTGCAGATGCACTGGAGGACATGAAGACCTCCGGTGTGCCTCCTGATATTCTAAAGAAGGATACGGATGATCCGAGAGTCCTTACAGCTGTGACTTTATATGTAAAGGCATATCTTGGAAATGACCGCTCAGATACTCGAATGTATCTGGATCTGTACCGAAAAAAAGTTTTTCGCATGACACTGGAAGGAAGTGACCTGGATGTGGAATAAAAG
>NZ_JBCOME010000075.1:0-3052 GCF_040924365.1 Ruminococcus sp. 1001136sp1_2201st1_G3_2201SCRN_220225
GTATGCATTCCGCCAAGCTATGTAAAACAGGCAGCAGAATACATGAATGGAAAAATGGCAGTGTGCACGGTTATCGGTTTCCCAAATGGCTACATGACAACAGCAGCCAAGGAATTTGAAACAAAAGATGCTCTTGCAAATGGTGCTTCCGAAATCGATATGGTAATCAATATCGGCTGGCTGAAAGATCAGAAATATGACCTGATTGAGAACGAGATCCGCACCTTAAAAGCTGCATGCGGTGACAAGATCCTGAAGGTTATCATTGAAACCTGCTTCCTCACAGATGAGGAAAAAATTAAAATGTGCCAGATTGTAACAGAAGCAGGCGCAGATTATATTAAGACCTCTACCGGCTTTGGTGGCGCAGGTGCAACCTTTGCAGACATTGAGCTTTTCTCCAGACATATCGGACCAAATGTAAAAATGAAAGCAGCAGGCGGAATTTCTTCCCTGGAGGATGCAGAGAAGTTCCTTGCACTTGGTGCAGACCGACTGGGAACCAGCCGGATTATAAAAATTGTAAAGAACGAGAAAGCCACAGGATATTGATCTGGTCATTGATTGTAAGGGCGAACAGATGCTGTCTCCGGAATTGATCAGATTATAACGACGTTCATCGAGAAGAGCATTATGTTATCAATGACAATCAGAAAATGTGAATGATAAGAGAGGTGTGAAAATGGAAAAAGAGACGATTAACCATCTGATTGATACAGCAATCCACCAGCTGAAATATTCCTATACACCATATTCCAATTTTAAAGTAGGCGCAGCCCTCCTTGCAAGAAACGGGCAGGTTTACACAGGCTGCAACATTGAAAATGCCGGGTACACAGCCACAAACTGTGCGGAGCGTACCGCCTTTTTTAAGGCAGTAAGCGAAGGGGTGAAAGAATTTCAGGCAATCTGTGTCGTTGGCGGTAGGGCTGGCGTGCTCACAGAATATACAGCTCCCTGCGGCGTGTGTCGACAGGTCATGATGGAGTTTTGCAACCCGGAAACCTTCCAGGTCATTCTGGCGGTGGATAAAGAGCATTATGCTGTGTATACACTAAAGGAGCTCCTGCCGTTAGGATTCGGACCATCTAATCTGGCGTGAAAGATGCTGACCAAAGAAGATTATTATGAAGTATGCCGGAAAATGCCGAAAACAGAGTGATCTGGCATTGAATCCGGCAGTTATAAAGCGGCATAAAGAATTGCAGGAGAAAAAATATGACAATCGAACAATTAAAAGCACTACCAAAGGCAGAACTCCACTGTCATCTGGACGGATCTTTAAGCCGGGAGTTCATGGAGAGTCAGCTGGGAAGAAGGGTACAGCCGGAAGAGCTTAGCGTGTCTGATGACTGCACAAGCCTTGCAGAATACCTGGAGAAATTTTCGCTTCCGGGTCAGTGTATTATGGATGAAAAAGGGCTTGAGGCAGCTGGCTACGACGTACTTCGCACCATGAGCCAGGAAAATGTACGCTACGCAGAAATCCGTTTTGCACCTCTTCTTTCAGAGACCTCCGGAATGAACTGCCGTGCTGTGATCGAGGCAGTATTAAAAGGCCTTGAGCGGGGCAGAGCAGATTTTGGAACGGAGTTTGGTGTGATTACCTGTGCCATGCGTCATCACAGCCAGGAGGACAACAGCCGGATGATAAAAACAGCCCGTGAATATCTGGGCTATGGTGTGTGTGCAGCGGATCTGGCAGGTGCGGAAGCAGCATATCCCATGGCACAGTTTATGGAGCTTTTTCAGAACACCCGTAAGCTGGAGATGCCCTTTACCCTTCATGCAGGAGAGTGTGGAAGCGTACAGAACATTGTGGATGCTGTAAAAGCGGGAGCCGGCAGGATCGGACATGGAATCGCCATGCGAGGCCATTATAATATTCAAAAAGAGCTGGCTGACAGAGGCATTGGAATTGAAATGTGTCCTATCAGCAATCTTCAGACAAAAGCGGTAAACAGTCCGTCAGAATATCCCATCCGGGAATTTCTGAACACAGGATTGAAGGTTTCCATAAACACGGACAACCGTACAGTGAGCAACACAAGCCTTACCAAAGAGCTTCAGTTCATCCAGAACACGTATGGCATTCAGGAGGAAGAGATACGGCTGATGATGAAGAATGCAGTGGATACGGCATTTGCCACTGATGAGGTGAAAGCAAGATTGTATTCTGAACTGGGAATAAAAGGATAAAATATTGGAAACGAGGGATTTTATTTTGAAAAAATATGAAAGGATTTTCGTGATCGTTCTGGATTCTCTGGGAATCGGTGCCATGCCGGATTCAGAAAAATTCGGGGATGTGGGAGTGGATACATTCGGACATATTCTGGATAAAATGGGCTCCCTGGAAATACCAAATCTTAAGAAGCTTGGAATGTTAAATCTTCATCCGGCAGGAAATATGCAAGGTGTGGAGAAGCCGATTGGCCGTTACATGCGCGTAAGCGAAGCAAGCAATGGTAAGGATACCATGACCGGCCATTGGGAAATGATGGGAATTAAGACAGAGAAGCCGTTTAAGACTTTCACAGACACTGGCTTTCCGCCGGAGCTGATCGCGGAACTGGAGAAGCGCTGCAGCAAGCGCGTGATTGGAAACAAGAGCGCCAGCGGAACGGAGATCATTGAAGAGCTTGGGGAAGAAGAAATCAATACAGGTGCCATGATCGTGTATACTTCAGCCGACTCTGTTCTTCAGATCTGCGGAAATGAGGAAACCTTTGATCTTCAGAATTTGTACCGCTGCTGCGAGATTGCAAGAGAAATTACACTGAAGGATGAATGGCGTGTAGGCCGTGTCATCGCCAGACCATATGTTGGCAAAAAGAAAGGTGAGTTCAGGCGAACCAGTAATCGTCATGACTATGCTTTGAAGCCAACAGGTCTGACTGCATTAAATGTGTTAAAGGATAATGGGCTGGATGTGATCGGTGTAGGGAAGATCAACGATATTTTCTGCGGCGAAGGAATCACAAAGACCTATCATTCTGATAGCTCCGTACACGGCATGGAGCAGACCATCCAAATCTGCAAAGAAGACTTC
>NZ_JBCOME010000075.1:3206-15939 GCF_040924365.1 Ruminococcus sp. 1001136sp1_2201st1_G3_2201SCRN_220225
ACCTTCTTATTCTTACCGCAGACCACGGGAATGATCCCACCTATAGCGGCACTGACCATACCAGAGAGTATGTTCCCTTCCTGGCTTATTCCAAGACTATGAAAGAGGGTGGCCCCCTTGAAAACGAGGATACTTTTTCCGTTATTGGCGCATCAGTGGCAGATAATTTTGACGTGAAAATGCCGGAAGGAACTATCGGACATTCCATTCTTGAGAAATTATGCTAAAATAGAAAAGACAGTTATTGGATAGCTGTTGCTCATTCGGGAGATTGTCTGCTTTTGCGACAGAACCCGGATAGAAACAAATGATTTGCAGCACATGGCAGAAGATGAGGAAATCATATGAAACACACTTATTTACACGATGTACTTCCATTCCTTCGTGAACTGGAACGTGAGAAACAGAAACAATTTGAGGCTTATTTTCGTACTGCACCATTATGGCTTATGGACCTGTTTCAGAGTGAGATAATGGAAGCCGGAACTACTTTTATCAGGGAAAATGAACCGGCAGATACGATTTTCTTTGTTGCCAGAGGAAGAGTAAAAGCTACAGATTACCGGATTTCCGGCATTGCCTATGATTTTATGAAGCCCATGAATCTCATTGCGCTTGGTGGTATGGAGGTGATCCTGGGACAGGATACCTACCAGACCACCCTGCAAACAGAGACAGAGTGTATTGTTACCAAGCTTCCAAGAGCGCAATATGAGAAATGGATTTATTCAGATACGGAAGCTTTTCGCATGGAGGCAAAGCTTACCTGTGCTTCCCTGTTGGAGGAAGAGCGGCGGAACCGTCTGTACCTGTTTTTGGAAGGGGCTGACAGATTAGCTGTACTTTTTTCGGAATGGTTTGAAAAATATAACAAAAATGACATTTTATGCATCGGCGAAAGCCGGCAGAATCTGGCAGATGAGACAGGCCTTTGCCTGAAAAGCATCAGCCGCGCCATCAAGAAGTTTCAGGCAGAACAGCTGATCGTGAAAAAAGGAAATCAGATCTGTATCGACAGGAAGCAGTACGAAAGGCTGAAGCGGACTGTGGATGAGAAAATCGGCAACGTATAAACGAAACACAATAATGTTATAAGCTGTCCTGGCAATAAGCCGGATAGCTGTAGATAAAGGAGAAGGTGTACATGAGCGATTTATATCAGAAATTAGAGACTTGCCTTGCAAGTGTCAGAAAAAGGACAGATTTTAAACCGGAAGTGGCGCTGATCCTGGGATCCGGCCTTGGAGATTATGCAGATGAGATCCAGATCGAAACCACCATTGACTATACAGAGATTGAGGGCTTTCCAACCTCCACAGTTGCAGGTCACAAAGGCAGATTTGTATTTGGGTATGTGAAAAATGTGCCGGTTGTGATCATGCAGGGAAGAGTGCATTACTATGAAGGCTATCCAATGACGGATGTAGTTCTTCCCACCAGATTGATGGGCATGATGGGAGCGAAGAAGCTGTTTCTTACAAATGCAGCCGGTGGAGTGAATCCGAATTTTAAACCAGGTGATTTTATGATGATCACCGATCACATTACCACAGGAATTCCGAGTCCGCTGATCGGACCGAATATTGAGGAACTGGGAAGCAGATTTCCGGATATGAGTGAGGTATACAGTAAACGATTGCGAGAGGTGATCCGTGCCAGTGCAGAAAAATGCGGTATAGATCTCCAGGAGGGCGTATATGTGCAGTTTACAGGTCCTGCCTATGAAACTCCGGCTGAAGTGAGAATGGCAGCTATATGGGGCGGTGACGCAGTTGGAATGAGCACTGCATGTGAAGCAATGGCAGCTCGTCATATGGGAATTGAAGTGTGTGGAATTTCCTGTATCACCAACATGGCAGCTGGCATTTCGAAGCAGGAGCTGAACCACAAGGAGGTTCAGAAGACTGCAGACAGAGTGGCGAAATCTTTTAAAAAGCTGGTGACGGAAATCATAGCCGGTATGTAGCCGCAAGGAAGTGCGGGTTTCATAAGAGGCAGCGCAAACCAAAAGATATAACGTAACAAAGGAGAAAAGTTATAATATGGGAATTGTTGTAATCGGTGATGTTTTTATCGATGTGAAAGGTTATTCCACAGCACCATTTATTCCTGGAGGAAGAAATGCCGGTGTGATCCAGCAGATCCATGGCGGTGTAGGAAGAAATGTAGTGGAAGATATTGCCAATATAGAGTTGAAACCAACCTTTGTCAGTCTGGTAGATGACGACGCTATGGGGGATGATGTGATCCGCAAACTGGAGCGTCATAAAGTAGATACCAGATATATGCGTAAGGTAAAAAACGGCATGGGAACCTGGCTGGCTGTCTTTGACCAGGACGGAGATGTGGTGGCATCTATTTCCAAACGTCCGGACCATCGTCCGATAGAGCAGATCCTGGATGAACACGGAGATGAAATTTTCCAGGATGCGGACAGCGTTGTAATCGAGATTGATATTGACAAGGAAATTGTGAAGAAGACCTTTCACTATGCAGAGAAATACGGCAAAAAAGTATACGCTCTTGTATCGAATATGACCATTGCAATCGAAAGACGTGACTTCTTAAGGCGGACAGCCTGTTTTGTATGCAACCAGCAGGAAGCGGGCATCCTGTTTTCGGAGGATTACGGTGGCCTGAAGCCTGAAGAGATGGCCCGGTGTCTGGCAAAAAGGATCCAGTCCGCCCATATTCCAAAGATGGTGGTTACCATGGGAAGTGATGGTGCAGCTTATGCAGATCAGGAAGGAAACTGGGGCGTTTATCCAGCTATGAAGGTAGATGTGGTTGACACCACAGGCGCGGGAGATGCCTTTTTTGCAGGTGTGTGCGTAGGCCTTACCTATGGAAAAACAATGAGAGAGGCATGTGCCATTGGTACCCGTCTTTCCTCAACTGTAATTTGTACCTCAGAGAACATTTGTCCGAGATTTATGCCGGAAGAATTTGATCTTGACAGGTAGGAGAAGAATATGGAAAGTCTTATTATAGGAATTGCCGGCGGCTCCGGCTCCGGTAAATCTACTTTTACAAACAGAATTA
Organism: Ruminococcus sp. 1001136sp1_2201st1_G3_2201SCRN_220225; assembly: GCF_040924365.1. NCBI lineage: Bacteria > Bacillati > Bacillota > Clostridia > Eubacteriales > Oscillospiraceae > Ruminococcus > Ruminococcus sp. 1001136sp1_2201st1_G3_2201SCRN_220225. The sequence goes on from NZ_JBCOME010000075.1 coordinate 6,249, forward strand.
AAAAGCGTTTTGGAGATGACGTAGTAGTCCTTTATCACGACAATTATTACCGCAGACAGGATGGAATCCCTTTTGAGCAGCGTGTGACTGTGAATTATGATCATCCGGATTCTCTGGAGACAGAGCTTCTGGTGGAGCATCTGAAGCTTCTGAGGCAGGGGAAAGCTATTGACTGTCCGGTTTACGATTATTCCCAACATAACCGTTCAGACAAGATCCTTCATATCACCCCAAGTCCGGTGATCCTTGTGGAGGGAATCCTTCTTCTGGCAGATCCCAGAGTGCGTGAGCTCCTTGATATTAAGGTCTATGTGGAAGCTGACGCCGATGAGCGTATCCTCCGCCGGATTTCCCGTGATGTGGAAGAGCGGGGAAGAGACTTGAATGGAATCATTAAACAGTACTTAAATACAGTGAAACCCATGCATTACCTTTATGTAGAGCCCACGCGTTCCAAGGCTGATATTGTGATCAACAGCGGAAAGAATGACGTGGCGTTTGATCTGTTTGTTTCGAAAATCAGTATGGAATTGGAAAAACGGAAGCAAGGGTAATTACAGAAGATGTTTGCTGTAGGCTGTAAACATTGATGTGATGATGCGGCAGAATTAGCAAATGAAAGTTGCTGTTTACGAATTGGGTGAGAATCCCGGCATAAAGAATTTTTCTGCGAAATTGGTAGATGGCAACAGATAAAAAGATACAGGAGATCAGAATGTCACAGGAAAAAGAGAACAGACAGCATGAGAATGCGCAGAGTGTGCAGGAGGGGCAGCAGCCTCATAAGCGCAGAGTGCGCTACAAAGGCAGATACCCGAAGAAATTTGAGGAGAAATATAAAGAACTTCAGCCGGAGAAATACCAGGATACCATTCAGCATGTAATGCAAAAAGGGAATACCCCGGCAGGCATGCATATTTCTATTATGGTAAAAGAGATTATTGATTTTCTGGAGATCAAACCAGGACAGATTGGCTTTGATGCCACACTTGGCTACGGCGGTCATACAAAGGCCATGCTTCAGTGCCTGCAGGGTCAGGGGCATATGTATGCCACTGACGTAGACCATGAGGAAGCCGCCAAGACAAAGAAGAGACTGGAAGCTCTTGGCTTTGGTGAGGATATTCTGACTATTAAACTTCAGAATTTCTGTACCATTGATGAGATTGCAAAAGAAGTGGGAGGTTTTGATTTCCTTCTTGCTGATCTCGGCGTGTCCTCCATGCAGATTGATAATCCCAAGAGAGGTTTTTCCTTCAAAGCAGACGGACCTCTGGATCTGCGCCTGAATCAGGAAGCCGGGATCAGTGCGGCAGAGCGCCTGGAACATATTACCCGGGATGAGCTTGCAGGAATGCTTTATGAGAATTCAGACGAGCCATACTGTGAGGAGCTTGCCAAGGCGATCACAGATGAGATCCGCAAAGGAAACCACATGGATACCACCACAAAGCTTCGTCAGGTCATTGAGAAAACTCTGGATTTCCTTCCGGAAAAAGAGAAGAAGGAGACCATCAAAAAGACCTGCCAGCGTACTTTCCAGGCCCTTCGGATTGATGTGAACCGGGAGTTTGAGGTTCTGTATGAGTTTATGGAGAAGCTGCCGGGAGCACTGAAGCCTGGTGGAAGAGCGGCAATCCTTACGTTCCATTCAGGAGAGGATAAGCTGGTGAAGAAAGCGCTGAAGGCTGGATACAAGGAGGGAATTTATTCCGATTATTCCAGAGACGTGATCCGTCCGTCAGCCCAGGAATGTGCCCAGAATGGACGCGCACGGTCTACGAAAATGCGCTGGGCGATTAAATCGGAGTAAACGCGATAAATACACTGCGCGAGTTTGGCTCGCCTATCGAGTAAATGAGACAAAATACGCTCTGCGAGTTTTGCTCGTTATCGCGTCAGTCGCCAAGGTTTTTCGTGCAAGTACGAACTTTAGTTCACCTATCGCATAAATAAAATGGGGGGGAGGAACCGTATCACTGCAGTTCCATCCCCCATATTTTACAATCTCTGGTTCCCACAACCATATAACTTTGATATACAGCAGGAGATGCTTCGATGACTCCCTCACTGATCTGGTGGCAGTCAAGAACGTCTCCTGTTTTTCCATCCAGAAGATAGATATGTCCTGTGCTGTTGCAGTAGAGAACCTTTCCGCTGCCATCCGGATTGTATACACATACAGGTGAAGACCAGGCATAGGCAGATTCATGTTCCCAGTTTACTTTCCCGGTATTTTTATCAATGCATGCAAGTACACCTTGTGCCTGTCCACTGGTTCTGGCAACTGTCACATAAATGTTATCCGACAATTCTTCTTTTCCAACAGCGATGGTAGATTGTACACCGCCTGAAACACTGTCCTCGGAGGAACAGTCGTAAGAGGTCTGCCAGATGATCTCTCCTGTCTCCGCATCAATTTTCCAGACAGGAACCTCTGCAGTGGTGCTGCTTCGCCAGCCCAGGCGGAAAGAGGTGCTGACATACAGGTAAAGGTGTCCGCCCTCCACAGACAAAACGGGAGTGGAGTTGGAGTCATCCAGAATATCCTGCACCCATACAAGCTGCAGGGTATTCAGATCCAGGCACATCAGATTGCCGCCGTTATCTGCAATAAAAAGATAACCGTCATAGATGGCTGCGCTGTCCTCCATGCCAAGCCAGTAGGAACCTACGCTGGTACGTGTTCCGTAGTAGCGCCATTTCACAATATGATCCGGATTGACGGACAAAGTGCCTGCTTCCGGGGCATAACTGGTATTCAGCTTGATCAGATAAAGAATTCCGTTCTCTCCTGGATAGATCAGGGTATCTGTGGCAGCATCCACAAGGGCAGAGGAATCAAAGTAGCTTAAATTTCCGCGAAGGGAAAATTCATCATTATTTCCAAAGGTATACATCACACTGCAGTCCAGAAGATTCACAACAAAGACCCTGGCAGTGCCTTCATTGCTGTCATAACCTGCGCCCACATACATAATTGGATAACCTCTGGGATCAAGTGCACCTGCCCCTTTGAAGGTGAAACCAAGGTAAAGGGGATCTCTGGTAGCCTCGCCGGTTTCCAAATCCAGGAAATATACATAGCCGTCCATGCAGGCATAGATCACTTCCACAAGATCGTCTTTTTCCTTTGCCCAGTCGTACATATTCATGGACTTCTTTACTTCTCTGGACCATTTTTCCATAAGAGGCTGTCCGGTCCAGCCGCTTCCGGACCAGGTGGCATCTCCGTAAGTAATAGAGCCGGTTTTGGCTGTCCAGAGATCCTGGATTTTTCCATTTTTGATCTGTGTATTGCCATAGGCTGCAGTGTCACGGAAATTGTTTCCGCGGAAGGTGACGATTCCATCCACATCTGTGTAGCTGATTCCGGCATCGAAGGAGTGGGGATCTGTGGAGGTATAATCCGAAGTATTGGCAAGTATCTGCCCGTCCACCTCAATGTCTGTGGTTTCTATGTATAAAGATGGTCTGGTGGAATCTACGCATTTAGGAGAAAATTTTGCCGGTCTTGCCATTGCGGCCTTTACAGCGGCAAGAGAGTTGGAGTCATCTATGTCCAGACCGCTGGCTTCCTCAACCATGGAAACTGTATTTACATTTTCCCGTATCCTTTTTACGAGGAAAACTCCTCCCAGTATAATTACTGCTGCAATGATCAGGATCCCTTCGGTAAGAAGAAGTCTTCGGAAGAAATATTTTTGCTGCAGCTGCTTTTTTCGTTTCCCTACTTTTCTTTTCATATTCTGAATCCTTCCCTGTTCATTTGGCAAAAATTATACAAGGTATGACTGGGAAATTCAAGATGTCAAGAGCTGTTTTGGAAATTCAATTTTCAGATTTGGAAAAAGGGCGCAATCTTTTTTCTTGACAGTGTATGGCCTGGCTTGTTAAAATATTATTTATCGTATGAAAAGGAGGAGAAAACATGCTGAAAGTATGGATCGTAGGATCTGAAGGCCAGATTGGCGAGGCAATTAATGAAGTGCTGGATCCGTTGGAAATTGAAGTTTTGAATACAGACAAAAATGCGCTTGATATTACAGAAACAGACGAAGTTCTCCATTTTGGAGAGATCAACCGTCCGGATGTGATCATCAACTGTGCTGCGATCACAGATGTAGAGCTTTGCGAGAAGCAGCCGGAGGAGGCATTTCGTGTAAACGCTTTAGGCGCCCGTAACTTAAGCCTTGTAGCAAGAAAAACAGGGGCAAAGATGGTGCAGCTTTCCACAGACGACGTTTTTGACGGTCTGGCACAGAAGCCGTACACGGAGTTTGACAATACAAACCCCAAGACTGTTTACGGAAAATCCAAGTGCGCCGGGGAGAATTATGTGAAGGAGTTTACCCACAAGCACTTTATCATCCGAAGCAACTGGGTCTTCGGAAAGGGAAATAACTTTGTAAACCGTGTTCTGGAGGCCGCAGATCAGGGCAGAGCTCTTGCTGTAGCTGAGGATCAGTATGGTTCCCCCACAAGTGCCAAAGATCTGGCAAGAATTATCCTGCATCTGATCCGCACCAATGAGTACGGAACCTATCATGCAACCTGTCAGGGTGTTTGCAATCGTTATGAATTTGCAAAGGAGATACTTCGCCTTGCAGGCAAAGAGGAGCAGCTGAATCCGGTACCTACCCCGCAGTCTGATCTTTCTTCTGCCAGACCTGCATATGCAGTTCTGGACAATTTTATCCTTCGCATTATCGATGTATATGAGATGCCTGGCTGGAAGGATTCTCTGGAAGAATTTATGAAAGAAAAACGGGAGGGCTAAGATGAGCGCGAAGAAAGAAAAGAATGTAAAAGAGAAAAAGAAGATCAGCTTAACCAGTATGATCTTTATTGCGCTGATCGCCGGAGCAATCACAGGAATGGTTCTCCATTACCTGGTGCCGGATAGCAGTGTGAAGAATGATGTGATTGTTGAAGGAGTGCTGTACGTTCTTGGGCAGGGCTTTATCCGCCTTATGAAAATGCTGGTAGTACCACTTGTTTTCTGCTCACTGGTATGTGGAAGTATGGCTATCGGTGATACTAAGAAGCTGGGAAATGTAGGTGGAAAAACACTTGCATTTTATCTGGTTACAACAGCGGTGGCAGTTGCAGTTGCCCTTGGAATCGGAACTCTTTTGAGACCGGGAATTGGTCTTGATATGAGTAAGATCCAGGTAAATGCTTCCGATATTGAGACTATGGAGTCTACCTCTCTGGTTCAGACTATTCTCAATATCATTCCGGATAACCCCATCAAGTCCCTGGCAAGTGGGGAAATGCTTCAGATCATAGTGTTTGCTTTGATCATTGGTGTGATCCTGGCAAAGCTTGGGGAGCGTGCGGAGACCGTTTCCAACTTTATCAGCCAGTTTAATGATATTATGATGGAAATGACCATGATGGTTATGAGTCTGGCTCCTATTGGTGTATTCAGTCTGATCGCAAGAACCTTTGCAACCATTGGTTTCAGCGCATTTGTGCCTCTGGCAAAATATATGATCGCAGTTCTGATCGCTCTGGCAATCCAGTGTTTTGGTGTATACCAGATTTTGCTGAAGCTGTTCACGGGCCTGAATCCGGTGAAGTTTATCCGAAAGTTTTTCCCGGTTATGGCCTTTGCCTTTTCCACTGCAACCTCTAATGCGACTATTCCGCTTTCTATTGATACGCTGTACAAGAAGATGGGTGTTTCCAAGAAGATTTCTTCTTTTACCATTCCTCTTGGTGCGACTATCAACATGGATGGTACTTCGATCATGCAGGGTGTTGCGGTTATGTTCGCTGCCCAGGCTTTTGGAATCCAGCTGACTCCTATGGATTATATTACAGTAATCGGAACAGCCACACTGGCTTCCATTGGTACCGCAGGTATTCCAAGTGTTGGACTTGTTACTTTGACTATGGTATTTAATTCTGTTGGTCTTCCGGTTGAGGCAATCGGTATTATCATGGGTATTGACCGTATTCTGGATATGGCAAGAACAGCGGTTAATATTACCGGTGATGCTGTTTGTACGACCATTGTGGCTTGCCAGAATGGGGCTGTGGATAAAGAAGTGTTTAATAAAGCTGAATAAAAATATTGGCGTGTGTATGTGAGTTTAGACTCAGGTATGCACGTCTTTTTTTGTGTGGCGAAGGCGGACGCCTGGGAGGGACAGTGTGTTGCGGACAACGTCAAAAAACGGGATTTTACTCCGTCGTCGATTGCAGGTTCCATAAACAAACTCGCCCCTGCTGGGCTCAGACAGTGTTTATGGAACCTGCGCTATACTCATAAAATCCCGTTTTTTGACGAACTATCCGCAACACACTGCCCATTCCAGGCTGATTGTTCAAAGTAACTATGAATTAAGTGGAAATAAACAGCGCATAACACTTGACAACAGTATAATACTGTTATATACTGTTTATATAAGGAGGAGTCACATGAAGATCATAATTAATCACTCGTCGATGCAGCCAATTTATGAGCAGATCACAGATCAGATCAAGGCGATGATCATTGACGGGACGTTAAAGGAAGAGGAAATGCTTCCCTCTGTGAGAACTTTGGCGAAGGAGCTGAAGATTAGTGCTCTTACGGTGAAGAAGGCGTATGACTTTCTGGAGGAAGAGGGGTTCGTGGTTACGGTGCATGGGAAAGGAAGCTTTATCGCTAAGAATAACCAGGGGCTTCTTATGGAAGAGCGGAAGCGGGAGATTGAGACAGAACTGGAGGAAGTGATCCGGAAAGCGCGGGTCAGCGGATTGTCTGAGGAAGAGATCCGGGAACTGTTTGAGCTTATTATGGAGGAGTAGATATGCTACTGAGTTTGAAGAATTTGCAGAAGAATTATCCTGGATTTTCCCTGGATGTAAGTATGGAAATAGAAGAAGGACAGATCACCGGTCTGATCGGAGCCAATGGAGCAGGGAAGTCTACTACCTTTAAGGTTATTCTGGGCCTGGTTCATTCTGATGCAGGAGAGATTCGTCTGTTTAATAAGGATATGGAGCAGATTTCCCAAAAAGAGAAAGCGGATATAGGCGCGACACTTTCTGACAGCGGTTTTTCCAATTGTCTGACCGTGAAACAGATTGTGCATATTCTGACAGAGACTTATGAGAAATTTGACCGGGAGATGTTTGAGAAGCGGTGCAGCCTGTTTTCCATCCCCATGGATAAGAAGCTAAAAGAGTTTTCCACAGGAATGAAAGCAAAGTTAAAAGTGCTGACAGCCACCAGCTTTGATGCCAGGCTTCTTGTTCTGGATGAGCCTACAGCCGGTCTGGACGTGATTGCCAGGGACAGCATTCTGGAACTCCTTCGGGAATATATGGAGACGGAAGGAAGAAGTATTCTGATCAGCTCCCACATTTCCTCAGATCTGGAGAGCCTGTGTGATGATATCTATATGATTGATAAGGGACGGATCGTGCTTCATGAGAATACAGATGTGCTGCTGGATGAATATGGTCTTATCAAGGCTGACGAGAAGCAATATGAATTGCTTGATAAGCAGCATATTCTCAAGGTGAAGAAGGAGCAATACGGCTACAGCTGTCTCACAGATGAGCGTGCATTTTATGCGGAGAACTACCCGCAGCTTGCAATAGAACGTGGGTCTGTGGACAAGGTTATTACTATGATGATCAAGGGGGAAGTATTATGAAAGGTATGTTTGTAAAAGACATGGAAATTATGAGGGGAAACATGAAAACGTTCATTGGCGTATATATTATAGCCATTTTCTGTTTCCTTAGTACTTCCGCAGGTCCTTCTTTTCTAATCAGTTATGTGTCTGTTCTGGCTGCTGTTATGGCACTGAATACCATAGCAAGTGATGATATGGATAATGGTATGCCTTATATTTTTACTTTTCCTATCAGCAGGAAAGAATATGTGAAGGAGAAGTATCTGCTGGGTGCAGGGATGGTCACGGTATTGTGGGCTGTTGCTGTTGCAATTGCAATTGGTGTAAATGCTTCCGGATATCGTATGGTGTCCTGGGAAGAACTGATCGCTTCTGCAGCTGCCGGTCTTTTTCTTGCTGTTTTCGCAAATGCGGTTGTGTTTCCGGTACAGTTGAAATATGGAAGCTCTACAGGAAGGCTGGTGCTACTTGTTCTTGTATTTGGCATCATGGCTGTAGGATGGATTGGCGTAGAACTATGCCAGAAAATGAAAGTGGATTTTTCAGGTCTGAAAAATCTGGGCCTGCGCATTTGGAACCTTGGAATCCCAGTCTGTCTGGCGATGCTATTTGTTCTTATGTTGCTAATGCTTCTGATTTCCTGTACAATATCCATAAAGATTATGGAGAAAAAGGAGTACTGATCCGGAAATGAAGAAGAATCAGATTTTTATAAAATGCGGAACTGAATATAAGGAGATGACGAAAGAACTGCTGGAGGCGTGCAATCTGGCAGGGGAGATAGAGAAGAAGTTTGAGAAATGCGGATTGAAGGTGCTTTCAGAAAATTCCGGGGCAGGTTTACAGCAGAATAGTGAGAAGATTATAACAGAAGCGAAGTTTGAAACAAAGAGCAGTCTTATTGACAACTCTGAAGCAGAAGTGGACTGTTTTTATTCTTCGGATTCTGTGGAAAAACAGAATTCAGAATTTGGTTTGTACAATATGCGGATCGGCATCAAGCCAAACCTGGTCGCCCCCATGGAAGCCTACTGGGGCGGCACCACTCACCCAGAGGTAGTCGCCGGAATCGTAGAATATCTTCAGGAAAAAGGGTTTTCCAATCTGGTGATCATGGAAGGTTCCTGGGTAGGAGATAAGACCTCCGAATCCTACGAAGTCTGTGGTTTCAAGTCCCTCTGTGAAAAATATAACGTTCCGTTCCTTGACATGCAAAAGGAAAAGGGAGTGCCTGTACAATGTGGCGATATGATCTTAAACATCTGTAAAAGTGTCCTTGACCTGGACTTCCTTATTAATGTTCCGGTACTAAAAGGTCACTGTCAGACCAAAATCACCTGTGCATTGAAGAACATGAAAGGTCTTCTCCCTAATTCTGAGAAGCGCCGTTTTCACGCATTAGGTCTCCATGACCCCATCGCTCACCTGGGCCTTGCTATCCACCAGGATTTCATCGTGGTAGACAATATTTGCGGAGACCTGGATTTCGAGGATGGCGGCAACCCCGTAGAGATGAACCGCATTCTGGCAGCTGTGGATCCGGTTCTTATGGATGCCTATGTCTGCGACATGATGTACTACCAGGTAGAAGAGGTTCCCTACATCACAAAGGCTGCCACCCTTGGTGTTGGCTGCGCCGACATCCGCCAGGCAGAAATCCGTGCCCTCGATGGCAACCCCGGTGCCCCCATTCCCAAGTCACGGAAAGTGGTAGAGCTTGTCGACGCTGTAGAAGAAGTAGAATCCTGCAGCGCCTGCTACGGCAACCTGATCCCTGCCCTTGACCGCCTGAAGCAAGAAGGCCTCCTTTCAAACCTGACCACCCGAATCTCCATCGGTCAAGGCTACCGAAACCAGGAAGGCATCCTGGGAATCGGCCACTGCACCCGCCACTTCACCCACCACCTGGAAGGATGTCCGCCAACTGAAGAAGAGATTTATGAGTTCCTGAAAATTTATTTAATTGGTTGAAAGTTATTCAAGGCGGACGCATTCGGACAATGGTGATTGCTCACTCGCCGGCGCAACGCTCCAGCGAACTAACTGCTAACTGC
>NZ_JBCOME010000076.1:0-15681 GCF_040924365.1 Ruminococcus sp. 1001136sp1_2201st1_G3_2201SCRN_220225
GATGAAATCCCTCAGGTATCAAGAATTCTGGAAGAGGAAATGAAGGGTGCAGCCAATCTGGCAGTGGAGCTGGAAGTAGATATGCATCAGGGGAATAACTGGTACGAGGCAAAGTAGAATCAGAGCTATGTCTGGAATAGGATTGAGGAAGAAAATAGTTTGCACCTCATAATTACCAGGTGAAATCGAAGCAGTAAGGAATAGGACAAATGAAGACAATTGGTATTACAGGAGGAGTTGGTGCCGGAAAAAGTACGGTGCTTGCTTATCTTGAGAAAAAATATAATGCTTTTGTTATACAGGCTGACGAAGTGGGACATATTGTGATGGCTCCGGGACAGGAATGTTATCAGCCAGTGATTGATCTGTTTGGGAAAGATGTGATAAAAAACGATAAAACTATTGACCGGAAGAGGGTTTCCGATGTAGTATTTGAGCAACCGGATTTTTTGAGCCGCCTAAATGGAATAATTCATCCGGCTGTAAAAAGATATATACTGAAAAGCCTGGAGGAACAGAAGAATAAGGGACGGAAGCTATGCATTGTGGAAGCTGCACTTTTTCTGGAAGAACATTACCAGGAGTTTTGTGATGAAGTATGGTATATTCATACAGATGAGGAAATCCGCATTCAGCGCCTGATGAAAAACCGAGGCTATACAAGGGAAAAATCTCTTGGAATTATCGGAAATCAGGCCAGCGAAGATTATTTTCGAGCCCATACAGATTTCGTTGTAGAAAATAACGGAAATGTGGAAAAAACCTGGAAGCAGATAGATGAAGGAGTAAGAAGAAATGAGACTTTGTAGCATTGCCAGTGGAAGCAGCGGAAACTGTATTTATGTGGGATCAGAAGAAACCCATGTTCTTGTAGATACAGGAATAAGCGGCAAAAGGATCGAGCAGGGACTGAACCAGCTGGAACTTACTGGCAGGGACATTGATGCGATTCTGGTCACTCATGAGCATTCCGATCATATCAGCGGTCTGGGGGTGATGGCACGCAGATACCACATTCCGGTTTATACTACAGGTGGAACTGCAGATGCAATCAGCAGAATGAAGAATATGAAGAATTTTCCGGAAGACACTTTTCATGAGATTGTGGAGGATCAGGATTTTCATATCAGGGATCTGACCATTCATCCTTTTTCTATTCCACATGACGCGGCACAGCCGGTAGGATACCGGGTTGAGTGTGAAGACAAGGCAGTTGGGATTGCCACAGACCTTGGAAAATATAACGATTACATAGTAGATAATTTACAAAATCTGGATGCTCTTTTGCTGGAGGCAAATCATGATATCCGTATGCTTCAGGTGGGAAGTTATCCCTATTATCTGAAACAGCGTATCTTAGGCGACAGGGGACATCTTTCCAATGAAAATGCAGGAAAGCTGCTTTGCAGGCTTTTGCATGATGACATGAAAGCTGTTTTTCTTGGACATTTAAGCAAAGAAAACAACTATGAGGCTCTTGCCTATGAGACTGTGTGCTCAGAGGTAACTCTTGGAGATAATCCATATAGATCAAAAGATTTTCAGATTCAGGTTGCGAAACGGGACAGTATTTCAGATGTGGTTGTATTGTAGAGGAGATAATTTACAGTAAAGAAACAAAACTATATTTGAAATACAGGTTCAGTTTTTATATACAGATCAGGGAAAACTTAAAGCTGTATTTTCCCTGGGACAGTCAAAATGGGCTGCAGACCCAAATACAGGAGGAGTATCATGAAAAAAACAATTATCACAGTAGTAGGAAATGACACCGTTGGTATTATTGCAAAGGTATGTACTTATCTTGCCCAGAATCAGGTTAACATTCTGGATATCTCCCAGACGATTGTACAGGGATATTTTAACATGATGATGGTAGCAGATACCAGTGCTTCAGACAAGGAAATTGCAACTCTTTCCAAAGAACTGGCTGCTCTCGGGGATGAGATCGGCGTAGTGATCCATTGTCAGCATGAGGATATTTTCAACGTAATGCATCGAATTTGAAATGAAAGTCCCATCCATCGGACTTTCATTTAACAAAAATGTCGCCTGTAGGTGATATATCCATAGAAAGGAATACGAATGCTATGATTAATATATTTGAGGTGAATGAGACCAACAAAATGATCGAGCAGGAGAATCTGGATGTACGTACCATTACTCTTGGAATCAGCCTGCTGGATTGTATTGACAGCGATCTTGAGAAATTAAACGAAAAAATTTATAACAAAATTACCACATATGCCAAAGATCTGGTGGCAACTGGTGAGAAAATATCAGCACAGTACGGAATTCCAATTGTAAACAAACGAATTTCTGTTACACCAATCGGTCTGATTGGGGGTGCTGCATGCAAAACTACAGATGATTTTGTAACAATAGCCAGGACCCTGGACAAAGCTGCCAAGCAGGTGGGAGTGAACTTTATTGGTGGATATACAGCTCTTGTAAGTAAGGGAATGACACCGGCAGAGGAGCTTCTGATCCGTTCTATTCCGCAGGCGCTTGCCAGTACAGAGCGGGTATGCAGTTCTGTGAATGTTGGTTCCACAAAGACTGGAATCAATATGGATGCCGTGAAGCTTATGGGAGAGATTATTCTGGAAACAGCTCAGGCAACCAAAGAACAGGATTCCCTTGGCTGTGCCAAGCTGGTAGTATTCTGCAATGCGCCGGATGACAACCCGTTTATGGCAGGTGCTTTCCACGGCGTTACAGAAGCTGACAGTATTATTAATGTTGGCGTCAGTGGTCCAGGTGTTGTAAAAACCGCTCTGGAGAAAGTAAGAGGAGAGGATTTCGAAACTCTCTGTGAGATGATCAAACGAACTGCATTTAAGGTAACCCGTGTAGGTCAGCTGGTTGCCAGGGAGGCTTCCAAGATGCTTGGCGTTCCATTTGGAATTGTGGATCTTTCCCTTGCGCCTACTCCTGCAATCGGTGACAGTGTGGCTGAGATCCTGGAAGAAATCGGTCTTGAAAGAGCCGGTGCACCTGGAACTACAGCAGCTCTTGCCCTGTTAAATGACCAGGTAAAAAAAGGTGGTGTAATGGCTTCCACAGCAGTTGGAGGCTTGAGTGGTGCATTTATTCCGGTCAGCGAGGATCAGGGAATGATCGATGCGGTAACAGCAGGTGCCCTTACCATTGAGAAATTAGAGGCTATGACCTGCGTATGCTCTGTGGGACTTGATATGATCGCAGTACCAGGTGATACGAAGGCATCCACCATTTCCGGCATTATTGCAGATGAAGCAGCAATTGGAATGGTGAACCAGAAGACAACCGCAGTCCGTCTGATCCCTGTTATCGGAAAAGGAGTAGGAGAGACAGTAGAATTCGGTGGTCTTCTTGGCTATGCACCAATCATGCCGGTAAATAATTTCTCCTGTGATGCGTTTGTGGCAAGAGGCGGAAGAATTCCAGCTCCGATCCATAGCTTTAAAAACTAAGTTTTCTGGGTTACTGGTCACGGAGTGAACAGAAACTTTTTTGGATAAATTTGCACTTGACATTCTTACATCACTGTGCTAAAGTATAAATCAGTTAAACCGATGAGAAAGAGTAGTAAATCAGATGTGACATTTAGTCGTTATGAATGGACTGAATAATGACTTATCAGAGAGCGAAGGATGGTGTGATCTTCGTATGAAGCGGCTGATGGAATGGACTTTCGAGGGCGGCCCGAAATTATATTTCAGGAGAGTAGGCGCCGACGGGAACCGAACCCGTTACCAATCAGGAGTGTATGTTTGTACATGAGAAAGTGGACGATTTGTCAATTTGAGTGGCACCGCGATAATAAGATTTTATTACCGTCTCAAAGAGCAACAGAGAATGTTGTTTTTTGAAGACGGTTTTTTGATATCCATTTTACCACTCATTCTTTCTCGCAGACAAGATGCAGAAGATCGGCTTAGTTATCTTCTGGAGCCTGTTTGAAAATCATTTCCGTAAAGTGTGACACATATTATGCGGAAAGCCTTTTTTAACATGCTCCCGCCAATTTTAAGAGAGAGAGGAAAAACACTATGAAAAAAAGAATGATCGCAATCGCAGCAGCAACAATGGCAACTATGATGATGGCAACACCTGTTCTTGCAGAGGACTACAAGATCGGTATCTGCAATTATGTAGATGACGCATCTCTAAACCAGATCGTAGACAATCTGGAAAGCCGCCTGAAAGAAATCGGTGATGAGAAGGGTGTAAACTTTGATATTTCCTATGACAATTGTAATGCAGATGCCAATGTTATGGAGCAGATTATTTCTGATTTCCAGGCAGACGGTGTAGACCTTATGGTTGGCGTTGCAACACCAGTAGCTATGCGTATGCAGGCAAGCACAGAAGGAACTGACACACCGGTTGTATTCTCCGCAGTATCGGATCCGGTTGGTGCAGGTCTTGTAGAGTCCCTGGAGGCACCTGGTGCAAATCTTACCGGAACAAGCGATTATCTGGATACCGCTTCCATTATGAAACTGATCGAAGCTGTAAATCCGGATACCAAGAAGATCGGACTTTTATATGATATCGGACAGGATTCCTCTACAGCAGCCATCGAGGCAGCAAAAGCTTACATGGATGAGAACGGAATCGAATATGTTGAGCGTACCGGAACCACTACTGATGAAGTTCAGCTTGCAGCAGATGCACTTGTTGCAGATGGTGTTGACGCAGTGTTTACCCCAACTGATAATACTATTATGACAGCAGAGCTTTCTATTTATGAGAAATTTATTGATGCAGGAATTCCGCATTACACAGGAGCTGATTCCTTTGCGTTAAATGGTGCTTTCGCAGGATACGGTGTTGATTACGCAAATCTTGGAGCAAAAACAGCAGATATGGTTGCTGATATCCTTCTGAATGGAGCTGATCCGGCAACCACTCCTGTAGAAACCTTTGATAATGGTACTGCTACTGTAAACACAGAAACATGCGAAGCTCTCGGCCTTGATTTTGAAACTGTCAAAGCTGCTATGGAGCCGCTCTGCACACAGGTAAATGAGATTGTGACAGCAGAGAGCTTTGACGAACTGGAAGCAAATTAATGATTAACCGGAGGAAATGATTGTGACACTGGCTACTGCACTCTCCTTAGGAGAAACTGCCTTGAAACTTGGACTGATCTGTTCCCTGACTGTCCTTGCATTGTTTTTAAGTTATTCCATGCTGAATGTCTGCGACCTTTCTACAGACGGCTGCTTTACATTAGGAGCCGCTGTAGGAGCCGCCGTGGCGGTCAGCGGACATCCTTTTTTATCAATAATAGCAGCAATGCTTGCCGGAATCTGTTCTGGCTTTGTAACCGGATTTTTGCAGACAAAAATGGGAGTAGACAGTCTGCTTGCGGGAATTATTGTGAATACAGGGTTGTATTCGATTAACATAGCAGTGATGGGAGGCTCTTCCCTGATCAACATGAACCGTACAGATACGGTGTTTTCCATGATGAAGGATGTTCTGGCAGATACCCCTCTGAAGGGAAGAACAGATATAATTGTTGCGCTGATCGCAGTAGCAGCAGTGGTTGCTTTTCTGGTGGTATTTTTAAAGACACGACTTGGCCTTGCAATCCGTGCTACAGGAAATAATGCAGATATGGTGAAGTCGTCGTCTATCAACCCGGTATTTACAACGATTATCGGACTTTGTATTGCAAACTCTTTTACAGCACTGTCCGGATGCCTTCTTTCCCAGTCCCAGAAATCTGTGGACATTAACATTGGTCAGGGAATGGTTACCATTGCGCTTGCATCCCTTCTGATCGGAGGAACAATTCTTGGAAAAGGCGGAATTTTTGTAAGAGCTGTGGGAATGGTATTGGGTTCTTTTGTTTTCCGACTGGTTTATACGGTGGCTTTAAGATTTAATATGCCAGCGTTTATGCTGAAACTGGTATCTTCTGTGATTGTTATTCTGGCAATTTCCGGCCCTTATCTGAAACGACAGTGGCCGCAGCTGAAAAGAAGAATGACGCACAAGAAGGGAGGAATCTGATCCATGTTAAAGCTTTCACATATTTCCAAAACCTTTAATCCGGGAACAGTAAATGAAAAAGTGGCAATCAGAGATCTGTCTCTGCATCTTGAAAAAGGCGATTTTGCAACAATTATCGGTTCCAACGGAGCTGGTAAATCTACTATGTTTAATGCCATCTGTGGAGATTTTCTCACAGATTCCGGATCTGTTGTTCTGGATGGAGAGGATATTACATTTCTGCCACAGCATGCCAGAGCAAAAAATATTGGAAGACTGTATCAGGATCCGATGCGGGGAACTGCTCCTGGAATGACGATTCTGGAGAACCTTGCGCTTGCTGCAGGTCAGGGAGGCTGGCTTTCCCGTATTTCCAAAAGTGATAAACAGCGTTTTCGTGAACAGCTTGCACTTCTGGATATTGGCCTTGAAGACCGCATGAACCATCCGGTTGGACTTCTTTCAGGAGGTCAGAGACAGGCACTTACTCTTTTGATGGCAACTATGAATCCACCGAAGCTGCTTCTTCTGGATGAGCATACAGCAGCTCTTGATCCGGGAACAGCCGAGAAGGTGCTGAACCTGACCAGCAGGATCGTGGAAGAACATCATCTGACCTGTCTGATGATCACCCACAATATGCAGTCTGCACTGGAACTTGGAAATCGTATTCTGATGATGGATTCCGGTGATATTGTTTTGGATATCAAGGAAGAGGAGAAAAAAGGTCTTACTGTGGAAGGGCTGCTTGACAAGTTTAAAGTTGGAGCAGGAAAGAAACTGGATAATGACCGCATTCTTCTTTCTAATGAGTAAGACAAAATGGACAAAAGTGAGCCCTGGCTATTGTACGGAATTGCAGTAGCCGGGGCTCTTTATGCGGTTGAGAATATTATACAATAATAATCTGTTGTCTGTACTCATGAACATAAGAAGCGCTGTTTTTTTGTGCCAGAATGCTTTCGTAAAGATTGGATGCGAAAGTTGTTTTATTTAGTAAATCCATAGCTTGCGGTGCGTTTTCAAGCACTGCGGAAGCATCCGGCAGTTTGGTAAGCAGGGGAATGCTGCCACATTTTTTTATTTTGCCCAGAAGCGCAGAACTGTTTTTTCGAAATCCCAGAACCCGGGCGTAGGGAATCTGCGCTGGCACACTCTGAATATGAAGAAGCATGTGAAGCAGTGCTCTCTGGATCCTGGTTCGTGTGATCTCCTTGGTTTTCAGAAGGCTGGCAAACTGGGAAAAGGTTTCATACTGATCCCGGCAGGAGAGAATCCTTCTGGCAAGAGCGTGGGACATGTCCAGGTATGTGCACAGGCTTTCTTCTGTTTCCTGAAGAAGACAGTAACGATAAAGCGTGTCCAGATCGTTTTCCAGAAGAAAACGATTTCCGGAAATTGCCTGTAAAAATAGTTCCAGGGAATTTGCTGGTAAAAATTTTTTTGCCATATCAGCAAGAAACGCAAAATTCTGTATTGAGGTTTCTGATGATTCAGATAAAAAGCAGTGGGAATGCTTGGTATCGGACGAGTCCCCTATGGATGGAGCATTGAAATCCAAAATAGCATTTCGAATAGCAGAAGCAGAAGGAAAGTGATTTTCAGACAGAGTATTTTCGTGATAATCATTTCCTTCCCGCTTAATGGAAACCGGTGAAATAGAGCTGTTTTCCCGTAGAATAGCTTTACAGTATTCAATTCCCAGAATATTATTGGGGGAAGAGAGCAATTGCTGGTATTTTTCTGATTCGGGAAAAACTGCAGAGAGAGCCATGCTTCTGGCCTTTGGAAAAGTCATTCCGTCTTTCAGATTCCGGCGAAGGGCGTCCTGAAAAGCTTCTGGTTCCTCTGCCAGGATTTTGGCCAGCTCCATAAGCGCATCCGTATCACCGCATTCACTTCCGAAACAAAGTATATCTGTAACCCCAAGTCCATCCAGAAGCTGTACGCCTCCTCTGGCAAATAACTCTGCACTGGCAGAAGAAATGGAAACCGGCAGCTCCAGAACCAGGTCTGCGCCGCTTTGAAGAGCCATTTCTGCACGTACATATTTTGAAAAAAGAGCAGGGGTCCCTCTTTGTACGAAATCACCACTCATGGCGATAACTACATAGTCTATCCTTAGTTTTTCTTTTATATAGTTTATCTGATATTCATGTCCTGTATGGAATGGATTATATTCTGCAATAATTCCGGCTGTTTTCATAAAATTGCACCTCAAAAAATACGTTGTTCTTCCATATTCTAACATTGAAAAGCTTGAAATACAAGGCGGGGTGGCGTATAATGAGGTTAAGTTACTGAATGGGGAATGGATACTTATGCCAGTTCCCAGAGGATTACTGTAACAAATGAAAGGAGCCATTTAATCATGGGATTTATTGATGTAATCAAAGAAAGAGCAAAATCCAACATTAAGACAATCGTACTGCCAGAGACAGAGGACATGAGAACTCTTGAAGCAGCAGACAAGATTTTAAAAGAAGGAATTGCTAAGCTTGTACTTGTAGGTAATGAGGAGGCAGTTAAGAAGAGCGCAGCTGAAGGCGGCTTCGACATTTCCGGTGCACAGATCGTAGATCCTGCAACATCTGAGAAAACTCAGGGATATATTGACAAATTAGTAGAGTTAAGACAGAAGAAAGGTATGACACCAGAGCAGGCTAAGGAGATTCTTCTGAACCAGTATCTGTACTATGGTGTTATGATGGTTAAGATGGGAGATGCAGACGGTATGGTTTCCGGAGCCTGCCACTCCACAGCTGATACTTTAAGACCATGCCTTCAGATCCTGAAGACAAAACCAGGTACCAAACTTGTTTCCGCATTCTTCCTGATCATTGTTCCAGATTGCGAGTATGGCGCTAACGGAGCTTTTGTATTTGGTGATTCCGGTCTGAACCAGAACCCGAATCCAGAAGAGCTTGCAGCAATCGCAGCTTCTTCTGCTGAATCTTTCAAGCTTCTTGTACAGGAAGAGCCTGTAGTAGCTATGCTTTCCCATTCTACAAAGGGAAGTGCGAAACATGCAGATGTTGATAAAGTTGTTGAGGCTACCAAGATTGCGAAAGAGCAGAATCCGGACCTTGCACTTGACGGAGAGTTCCAGCTGGATGCGGCTATCGTTCCAAGCGTAGGTGCTTCTAAAGCTCCGGGAAGCCCGGTTGCAGGTAAGGCTAACGTTCTTATCTTCCCAGACCTTGATGCAGGAAACATCGGATACAAGCTGGCTCAGCGTCTTGCAAAAGCAGAAGCTTACGGACCTATCACCCAGGGTATCGCAAAACCTGTAAATGACCTGTCCCGTGGATGCTCCGCTGACGATATCGTTGGTGTTGTAGCTATCACATCCGTACAGTGCCAGGCTCAGGACTAATTTCAGATTAGTTTCCAAAGGCTGAATCGTATTGTGATTAAGGGCACATGTCCTTGAAGAGATGCCAAGAATAAAATGTCCGGCATCAGGTAATACATAATCATGTAAACAGGAGAGTAAAAAAATGAATGTATTGGTAATTAACTGCGGTAGTTCTTCTTTAAAATACCAGCTGATCGATTCTGACACAGAGGCAGTTCTTGCAAAGGGACTTTGCGAGAGAATCGGAATTGACGGAAGACTGGTATATCAGAAAGCCGGAAACGACAAAGAGATCACAGAAGCTTCCATGCCGACTCATAAAGAAGCAATCCAGATGGTTCTGGAAGCTCTTACCAATGAGAAAACAGGTGCGATCAAGAGTCTTGCAGAGGTTAATGCAATTGGTCATCGTATCGTACATGGCGGCGAGAAATTTGCTTCTTCTGCAATCATTACAGATGAGATGATCAAAGCAGTAGAAGAGTGCAATGACCTTGCACCACTTCACAATCCGGCTAACCTGATTGGTATCCGTGTATGCTCCGAGCTTATGCCAAATGTACCTCAGGTAGGTGTATTTGATACTGCTTTCCATCAGACAATGCCTGCAAAAGCTTATCTGTACGGACTTCCAATTGAATACTACAAGAACTACAAGGTAAGAAGATACGGTTTCCACGGAACCTCCCACAGCTTTGTATCCAAACGTGCTGTTGAGTTCCTTGGTCTTGATAAAGACAACTCTAAAGTTATCGTTTGCCACCTTGGAAATGGTTCTTCCATCAGCGCTGTTCAGAATGGCAAATGTGTAGATACCACAATGGGTCTTACTCCTCTTGAAGGCGTTGTAATGGGTACACGTTCCGGAAGCATTGATCCGGCTATCGTTGAGTACATTGCAAAGAAAGAGAACCTGGATCTTGCAGGTGTTATGAATGTTCTCAATAAGAAATCCGGTCTTCAGGGTATGTCCGGTGTTTCCAGTGATATGCGTGACCTTAGAGCCGCAGCCGCTGAGGGCAACGAGGATGCTAAGAATGCAATCGAAGTTCTCTGCTATGGCATTGCGAAATATGTAGGTGGATATGTAGCTGCTATGAACGGTGTTGATGCAATCGTGTTTACAGCTGGTATCGGCGAGAATGTTGGCATGATTCGTGAGAAAGTCTGCTCTTATCTTGGATTCCTTGGTGTTACAATTGATGCTAAGGCTAATGAGGCTATGGGCGAGGAAGTTGTTATTTCCGGTGCTGACTCCAAGGTAAAGGTTGCAGTTATCCCGACTAACGAGGAGCTTGCAATCTGCCGTGATACGGTAGCACTTGTAAAATAATTAGCTGCAGTGTGATCAGCAGTACATGGCAAAGTCAGTTGCTGAGAGGCAGGCTGCTTTGCGGTAATACTGTATTACTTTATAAAAATGCATAAATCCTGTCAGAGAATCATACACTCTGGCAGGATTTTATATGCAACAGGAAATTGATTTAATATTCCACTTGAAATTTCGCCAGCTTTTGTAATTTTTTTGAAAAATTATTGTATATAAGGGAAAATTCAAGTTGACAAATAATGACAGGGTATGTATAATTGATTAAGTGTGAATAGGGAGACGATTATGCAGATACATTTATCAGACATTTCATCTAGCGAGGGTAAGAGCCAGCACTACAGTGTTGCTTTTGAGATGGATACCATCACCTTCCAGCAGGGAACTTTTCCAGTACTGGCTAAGGAACCTGTAGAGCTTACGATTACGAATACCGGCGACAGAGTTCTGGAACTGGAGGGAAGCGGTCTTGTGACTGTTGGAATTCCATGTGACAGATGTCTGGAAGAGGTTAGGACCAGGATTCCTTTTGAATTCAAGAGGAAACTCGACATGAAGCTTACGGATGAAGAACGTGTGAATGATCTGGATGAGAGCAGCTATCTCACCGGCTATGACCTGGATGTGGACCGTTTGGTCTATCTTGAGGTACTGATGAGCTGGCCTTTGAAAGTCTTATGTAAAGAAGACTGCAAAGGGATTTGCAGCAGATGCGGGAAGAACCTGAATGATGGTCCCTGCGGATGTGCCGAGGAGCCTAAGGATCCCCGTATGGCAGCTATCAGTGATATATTCAGTAAATTTAAGGAGGTGTAACCGAAATGTCCATCTGCCCAAAGAATAAATCTTCCAAAGCAAGACGCGATAAGAGAAGAGCAAACTGGAAAATGAGCGCTCCGAACCTTGTAAAATGCAGCAAATGCGGCGCGCTTATGATGCCACACAGAGTTTGCAAGGCTTGCGGAAGCTATAACAAAAAAGAGATCGTTAAAGTTGAAGACTAATGGCGAATCTTTTAAGAACACCTGAGTTGATTGGGTGTTCTTTTTTTATGCAGCAAGCAGGATTCTTTCCTGTTGTTTTTTCTATATAATTCATCTATAATGAAATGAGTGTCAAAAGGTCTTTTGACACTGGTATCATTTATAATATTCACAGAAAAAATACATTACCTGGAGGAACTACAATGTCTGAATTTAGCGATAAGATCAGATCAGAATTTAAAAAAGCAGATGATGAGCGTGATGCTCTTATGAATACCCCGGAAGACATCGAACGTTGGGATAATATTGTATATGGACATGATGACAGGGAGATGCAGAAGCTGGATGTATACAGACCGAAGCAGGCACAGGGAGAAGACCTTCCGGTTATCATCAGCGTCCATGGAGGAGCCTGGATGTATGGAGATAAAGAAAGATACCAGTACTATTGTATGAGTCTTGCACAGCGAGGATTTGCAGTTGTAAACTTTACATATCGTCTGGCTCCTGAGAGTAAATTTCCAGCACAGTTAGAGGATGTGAATCTGGCATGCAAGTGGGTGATAAAGCGTGCAGGAAGATTCCATTTTGACACAGAACGTATTTTTGCAGTAGGAGATTCTGCAGGAGCTCATCTTCTGGGGCTTTATGCAGCAATCTGTACAAATCCGGCATATGCTGCCAAATATGATTTTGCTGTACCAGAGGGCTTTGCCCTTACTGCAATTGCTTTAAATTGCGGTGTGTACAGGATCCCAAGGGAAGGGGCAGACAATATGACTATGCTGATCATGAAGGAACTTCTTCCGGAAGGCGGTACAGAGGAAGAACTGGAGAGTATTGATGTACTGAACGGCATTACAGATGTTTATCCTCCTGTATTTTGCATGACTTCCGTGGCAGATCATCAGAAAGCACAGGCACCTGCATTAGTCCAGAAACTGATGGAGAATAATGTACCCTTTGTATATCGTGTGTTTGGAGATAAGGTTAATAAACTTGGTCACGTGTTCCACTGCGATGTAAAAACAATTGATGCTGCCCAGTGCAATGATGCAGAATGTGATTTTTTCAGGGAGTTTTGTTTCTGATAGTAAGACATTCATGTAAAACATATTACGGTACAATGCAAAGTTAGAGCCTGTTTGAAAAATCATTCCTGCAATCTGCACGCCCCACAAATTGTGACGCACATCTTGCAGAAAGTCTTTTTCAAACACGCTCTTGTTGTTGTGATAAAGTAAACAGTAACACCCATTTTTCACGGAAACCTGCGGTTCGCCACAGGTTTCTTGTATTATACGATAAAATCTTATATGCTTGGGACAAGGGAGAAAATCAATGAAAAAAAGGTTAAAAGGTCTGATAAGTGTTTTTTTCTTTTTGCTTTGCATATTTGCCTGGAAAAGCGTGCAGGAAGTAAGGGCAGCAGAAAATGTAATAAGGGATTTTTCCAGAATTTTCTACATACCTGCCGGAGCAGTTTTGAAAGGCGGAAGCCTGCAGAAACTGCAGGAAATTTATGATGGCATGAGCTGCATTGCATATACAGAAGATGGAGAAGAGCTTTATCTGGATGCAATCTGGGACTATTCCGGAATTGATATTCAGACTGTGGGAGCCTATAAGATTACAGGGACAGTGAGACTTCCGGAAGGATATACAAGCAATGTCGGTCTTCCGGAATGGACAGCATGGATTTCTGTACAGAATCCGGGACAGCCGGAGATTCAGGTGTATTCCCGAATGATTTCAGCAGGTATTTACTATTTTCCATGGATCACAGAGCAGAATCCAGATATGATGGAAATATGGCTTCAAAAAGAAGGAGAGGACTGGGTAAATGTAAGCGAGGAAGGATATGGATTTGCGGATACCGATGGGATGTATCTTTCCTGCCAGAGTATGATAGCTGAAAATATATATACACTGACAGTTGTTTATAATGAAGGGAAAACAAGAAATCTTAAATACCGCTATCAGTCAGATGGAAGTCTGGAGATACTCAGTTATCAGCCTGGAACAATTGGCGGGACAGTATCAAAAGATACTGTTATCCGTTCCTGCGAGAAGATTGACGAAAAGAGCCTGCAGCGCTGCATGGTATATGCGGTGCGGGCGGGGCAGAGTCTGGCAGAAGTACGGACCGAGCTGGAGGAGACTTTTTATATTTTTGGGAGCACCTGTGAAGAATATGAGGATACTGCGGCCCATCCGGCTTTTATCATGCATTCAGTATGGGATTTCAGTCAGGTTGATGTGAATGCTCCTGGCGTTTATAAAGTGACGGGAACTTTTGCAGCTCCAGAAGGCTGCACGGTGGATCAGGAGCTTACTGTTCCGGGGGCAGCTGCTTATATTACTGTTCAGCGCCCGGATCAGCCGGAAGTACAGACGTGCTGTGTGGTTGGCGTGGATGTTCTGTTCTTTCCTATGATATTAGACTGTTTTACAGATGAACAGCTGGACAATCTGCAGGTATATCTGCTGGAAAATAATGAAGATAAAGAAATAGGCAAAAATAATTTCTATTTTGACAGAAAGGGGCTGTATCTGAAAAAAAGTGTTCTTAAAGCTGGCAGGGAATATGGAATTTACGTAACCTATCCAGGTGGAAGTACCGGGGTATATACTTTTGTGTATGGTGGGGAGCTGATTTCTAATGAGCACTGGTACAAGCGCAACTATGCAGACAGGGATGGCAAAGAGCTTCCGGATATTGACAATGAAACGGAGCGTGTAACGGATACTTCCGCCATTCTTGTAGGAAACAGGCTGCTGGATCTTATGAAGGATGGTGTAAAGCTGATTCCTTTTGAAGGAGACGGAGTGCTGGTCCGGGTTCCTGTGGAAGTGGTAAAAGACTGGAATATAAAAGCGGAGGATCAGATTGAGACAGACATTTCCTGGGTGGGAAGTGATGTTTCTGTAAAAATTTCCAAAAACGGAGAAGCTGTTACAGATATTCCAGGAGCTATCGTGGAGATTCCGTATGCGAACCGTGACTCTCAGACTATGCTGACAGACGAAGAAGGTAACTCCTATACAGGTTCGGTAAATGATGCACAAAACGCTGCGGTGATTCCCATTGATAAAACCGGAGATTATACAGTGGAAGAGCAACCACAAAATCAGACAGAGAGTGAGGAAGACACAGCAGAAGATGATGATCTGGAAGAAGACAGTTCTGAAAATGAGGAGGACCCAGGGGAGGAAAATCTATCCGAACAGGTCGAGGAACTTCTTTCGGGAGATGTCAAAAACCAGAAAGCGAATTCAGATGTGAAACTTAACAGTCAACGCAAAAAAACGGCTGCAATTGTTATAATAATTGTTATTTTGTTAATATTGTTATGGAATATACCAATGAGACGCGGCGAAAAGCTCCGAAAGGGGGAACGGGGTGAAGGAGAACAAAGCAAATAAAAAAGGAAGGAAGCTGCTGTGGGAAACTGTAATCATAACCATGATTCTATCCTTTATGTTTTTTTACGTGTTGTATTGTTCAAATAACAAATATATGACAAGAGAGGAAAAAGCCATACACGGACTTTTGTATGCAGATGGCTCCTATGAGAGCTTTCCTGTCTATTATTTGTCCAGAGAGTGGGAATATTATCCGGATGCACTTCTTACGCCGGAGGATGATCTGGATAAATATTATTTTCGTTATATTTCCATTGGGGAATATGGTGGAATGGAACTTGGAAACAGTGGGAGGAGTCCGTATGGGAGCGGTACATACCGGTTAAAAATCATGCTTCCCTCTGAGCAGCATACATATGGTTTGTATCTGCCGGAAATTTTTTCTGCATATAATTTGTATGTGGATGGCGTTCTGGTCGGACAGATGGGAAATCCGGATCCGGATCATTATGTGGAACGGACTCAGAACAGAATGTTTACCTTCAAGGCCAATACTTCATTAGAAATTCTGATTGCAGTGACAGATAAAAGCTCTGCTTCGCCGGGAATCCAGAGTGTGCCTGTTTTTGGAGATCCTTTAAAAATAAATACCATAAGGG
>NZ_JBCOME010000077.1:0-15531 GCF_040924365.1 Ruminococcus sp. 1001136sp1_2201st1_G3_2201SCRN_220225
CGGAAAGCCGTGTGAGGGAGAACCTCATGCACGGTTTGATGAGGGGCGGATGAAAATTTCATCCGCCTACTCTACCCGGATTGCACAGAAGGACCTTGTAAGAAGCTGATCTTCCGGAGTTTAGTTGAAGGGAGGAAGTCTATGGAAAAACAGAAAGTAAAAGATGAAATTGCTGCACGCTTTAAAAAGAAAAATTGGCTTGTAAAAGCGCTTCGGGGTGCATATTGCGTGACAGGTGTACTTTTTATGACCGCAGTACTTGTGTATGCGGATGATATTTTTGCAACTGCGAAAAATGCAATGCAGACGGTTTATACGGATGTAGCTGGAATTGCAACTGTGGCGGCGGTGGTTTGTGCAGCAGTTTGCCTTTTTTTAATGAATTTTAGCAAATCTGGACGAACTGTGGATGAATCCAGATCCTGGCTGAAAAGGATTGTAATTTGCTGGGCGGCACTTATGACATTAGGTGCTATTGTAACCTATTTGGAAAAGATTATTCCGCAGAGCATGTTTACGGGATGATTTGAAGAAAAGAAAAAGCCGGAGCTCTCCCGGCGAAAAAAGGAGGGTATCTATTATAGATATAAATAAAACATGAGCTGGCTTTTGGATCTTCTGGTAGATGCGATTAAAGAAATGGTATCCCAGTTTCTCGTTGATATGATGGGACTGATTACGGATGTCTTTACAGATTTATTGTCCTGCAATCTCTCCCTGTTTGAAGAACTGTTTTCTGTAGTGGGAAGTTTGTACCAAAATGTGATTGTTCCTATGGGGATTGCTCTGTTGCTTATGATCTTGATCTGGCAGCTGTTCAAATCTATGTTCGGGAAAGTGGGAATAAATGCGGAAGAACCAATCGAGTTAATTGGGCGTTCTTCCATTTGCCTGTTTTTTGTAGTAGCTTCAAAACCTGTAGTCAATTATATTTTAAGAATTGCGGGTACTCCTTATCAGTGGGTGATAGGAACAGACATAAAGGTGCAAAGCTTTTCTGAGTACGTGACCGCATTAGAGGGCATAACAGCACCGCTGGGACTTGGATCTGTCAGTATCGCAATCCTAATGCTTATTATGCAGTTTGTAGTTGCGTGGAATTATTTTAAAATGCTGTTCATTATTGCGGAGAGGTATGTTCTTCTGGGCGTGTTTTCATATACAGCACCCCTGGCGTTTGCAACAGGAGGTTCAAAGTCCACTAATAATATTCTTGCATCCTGGGCGAAAATGTTTGGAGGTCAGGTAGTCCTGATAATCTTAAATGCATGGTGTTTAAAAATGTTTTTATCTGGTTACGGAAATATGATGGCAAGCGGTTATGGCTTCACAAAATTTTTTGTAGCAACTTTATGTCTGGTGGGTTTTTGCAAGATTACGTTTAAATTGGATTCTTATATGGCAGCACTAGGTGTGAATCTTGGACGGCCTTCCCCAGGCATGGGAGCACTCGGGGCAGCTATGGCGGCACAGCGTATTTTTTCACAGGCAGGAAGGGCATTTTCTGGAACGGATGGAAGTGGAAATGGTACTGGAAGCTCTACGAATATGGGAAACTTAGGTAGCGCAAATGGCTTTACCGAACCTACGGGGCCTATCCCTATGAATCCCTCTGGAGGAAGTGAAGTGGATATTGAATCTTTGTTTCAAAGTGGTGATTTTGACACGGAATATCCAGAAAAGCATGAAACTGCAGCTGGAGATACCAAGAGTATGAATGCTTCAAATACCGCTTCAGCAAATGTGCTTGATGAGCTGGGAATTCGTGCAAATGGAACGGAGACTTCAGGTACAGCTTATGTTTCTGGGACAATTGAAAATGAGGCAACATCTTCGGGTGAAATTGAGCCTGTGATGGAATCCGATGATTTTGTAGAATCAGAAGGGACTGTAATGGATCTGAATGCGGGAAGTTTACCGGAATACCAGGAAGCTTCAGGAACAGAGGCGGTTTCTTCAGAAGGTGTTGCTACAAACGAAACTATGGAAGATGGATTCTCTGAAGCACTATCAAGTGGAAGTAGTCTGGGTGAAATGGAGAATCCAGGAGAACCTAATTTCCCGGACGGAAAAACTACAGCCCGGAGTGATTCTATGTCTTTTGAAGCGCAGTCATTTGAAGGAGCATCTTCATTTAACAGTGATAATGGCATTATGGCAGAACTGGATGATTATCCAGCTTCGGAGACAGGCATGGGGACTTCGGATTATACAATGGAAACGGATTTTGGAGGTGGCATTGGTAACAAAAGCCAGGAGACGGACAGAAATACATCTTCAGAAGAAAAAGGTGAACGATCTTATTTTGCCAGTGGTTTTGATGCGGATGTATCTGGTAGCTTAAATGGCAGGTATTTAGGTTCAGATGAAAATGTTGCAGGTGAAAACGGAGCTTCTTTTGATTCCAGTGCGAATCTGGGAATCCTGGACGCAGTATCTGGAAGTGATCGTGTTCATGCAAGTCCAGAAATGGATGTAAGTGGCGCGAATAGTTTTTCAGAAGAGGTTGGAAATGTTTCTGGTAACATGTCGGATGTTCCCCAAATGGATACGCCTATATATTCGAATTCTGGTATTTCAGGGAATATAGAAAGTGAGCAGCAGGTTACAAACATGGGAGAGTCTTCTGCACAATCAGCAGAATCTGGTGACCTTGGAAATTATTCTACAACTGGAGATTTCTCTATAGACGGTTTAAATGGCATAAATGAACCTGAAGAAAGTTATATTCAGGAACCAGACGAATACCTGGAACAGGATAATCTGGATCCAATCGAAGAGGCAAATGACAGCTTTACACTTTCAGAGGAAATAAATGGTATGGAAGAAATCCAGACGGAGGATGCACAAATGCCTATGAATATGGAACTGCTACGCAATCCTCATAGAATCTGGGAAATTCCAAAATCAAGAAGTGAGTTAAGAGGACAGAAACAGGGTACCAGAGATACCGGAAGCTTGGAGGATTAAGCTATGGATGACGAAAGACAAGAGAGTTCCCCTCTTGATGAGGGGAGTGAAATGATCGCTCATTCGGCACAGGCTGCTTATGCGGTATCGGCAGCTGTAAAAGCTGGTGGAACTGCTTCTGGTGTGGCAGCCGGGACTGCTATGGCAGGGCCGCTTGGAACATTAGTAGGAACCTTGGTTGGCAGCAAAACAGTTTGGAAGGTGTTTGGTGCTATATTTCTATTTCTTTTTTTGTGGATGTTTATTATTGCAAACATGATCGGAATTATATTCAACTATCTGGGGTTTGCAACCGCGGATTCCTATGCAAATGAGGCACAGTCCAATCAGCTTGCAAATATCAGGAACAGAGCGGAGCAAATTCTGCAAAACGCAGATTATCAGAATGAGATTTTGCAGATCATAGGACAGCAGAGGGATTTAAATTTGCAGGAAATCCAGGCAGACCAGATGGAAAAATATGCTGATGCTACTTTGGTTGTGGTGGATGAGTTTGAGACAAAACTAAAAAGAAGCTTATCCTATTATCTGTCTGTTATGCTCATGGATAAATGCGACAACAGCACCATATCTTCTTTCCTTGGATATTCAAATGTTCTGGGACTTGATATGGATACCAACCTTTCCAGCCCTTATGATGTCTATTTTCAGGAAGCTGCCAGGACCTATAATGTGCCAGTGGCGCTGCTTCTTGCAATCTGTAAAACGGAGTCTGATTTTAATCCGAATGTGGTATCAGGTGCTGGGGCAATAGGCTTAATGCAGCTTATGCCGGAAACGGCGGCTTCCCTTGGAGTATCCAATCCTTATGATCCGTACCAGAATATTATGGGCGGCGCCAAATTTATCAGCCAGCTGGTAGAGCAATTTAAAGGCTATTCAAATGGCTTAGAGCTTGCAGTCGCTGGATATAATGCAGGGCCTTATGCAGTTATCAAATATGGTTATCAAGTACCACCATATTCCGAAACCCAGGCCTATGTCAAGAAAGTGTTAGGGCTTGTCGAGATTCACGATAATACATCCGGTACTTCCACAGAAACAAAAACAGATCAGGAGTCCCTGGAGAAATCATATCAGGTGTTAAAGGAAGCTGTCGCACAAAATGTGGACAGCTTTTTTTCGTGGACTGTAACTGATGAACGGGAAGGCCAAATGGAACAGAAAGTCTACTGTCTGGATGTGAATGGAAGCCGGGCAGAGACAGATGAACAGACTTATCGGCAGGTCCTGGAGCAGGGAGGCAATGCCTGGGAAGAAAAGCGGACGGTAACGACAAAGGTGGTAGAGTACACTCTGGCATTGATCTTGAACACACAGCTGACAGGCAGCAGCGGCTATCAATATAAATATGTGACAAATGAAAGCACGTTTAATTTTGTATTGAAGCTGTTGGAATACCTGCAAGGCGGTGTAGAAGCTGTCAAAAATGCCCTTTACAATGTCTTTCACTGGACGGACTTTCTGACTGGTGGAACCAGTGGGAGTGATACCTATATCGGTAATATTGATGCGACTGGGGATATTATTACCTATGACACGGTGGGAAAGGGTGTCAAAAAAGTTGTGTACTATAATCAGGGAGAAGATCCCTGGGCTACCATGTCTTATGGAGCCAGTACAATTAAAGCCTCGGGATGTGGTCCAACTTCCCTTGCCATTGTAGTTTCAACCTTAACCGGGCAGACGGTGACCCCGGAGATGACCTGCGCGTTTTCCATTGCAAACGGGGAATATATCTATGGGCTTGGAACATGCCATTCCTTTCCGATGAATGCAGCCCATCACTGGGGACTTAACTGTGAAAGAGTGGGAAAAGACCGAATGGGAGCTGTTGTAAATGCCTTGAAAGACGGAAAAATGGTGGTGGAAATTTGTGAGGCCTACACCATCACGGGCAGTGGAAGCGGGCATTTTATTGTTCTGACGGGTGTTACCAAAGATGGCTATATCACCATTGCCGATTGTGCCAGTAGGGAACGTACTGGAAAAGTGTACAGCGTGGAAACGATTGCTTCTTACGGTCGTGACCTGGCAGATGGAGCCTTTTGGATCATTGGAAAATGAGAGGTGGGATTATGGACAGACATTTGAAATATTGGTTGCTTATGGGACTATATTCTTCTGTATTACTGGCAATGCCAATTACGGTACTTGCAAACACGAACACGCAGAATTCTACAGATCTTCCCCAGATTGTTTCCTGGGATGACGGACATGGATATCTGGAAAGTGGAGAAATGCTTCGAAATGGCTGGGGCTATGATACCGTCAATCCAGCTGGAAAATATGTGCTCTTTGATGAAGAGGGTGCTATCCTTAGACGCTCGGAATCCATGGAAGCAGGGTTGGAGGATAATTATACAGGTACCGAACAGGTTCCGGCAGTCATTGCATTTCGGGCACAGGTTTTTGACGGATTTGCTGGTACGATAGAGGCTATTTTAGAAGAACAAAATGGGGTAACCCAAACGGTATTCCTAAATGCGGACAACTTCTATGAGTGGAATCTGTCCACTGGAAGTGGAACTTATCGGATTCAGTCTGTAAGTGCAACGGAGGGAGATCTGTCTTTTGTAACAGAGTTTTCGAATATGTATCAGAATCTTCCAGAAGAAGGTCTCCTGGTGCAAAAGATTACAGTAACAGAGGTCGTTATAGAGAAAATCCCTGCAGCAGGGGAAGAATCTCAGGCTGCAGAGAAAAATGAAAATCCTATTGATGAAATGAATGTGCTTCCGCAGAAAGGACAGGAAGAGGAGACAGAGGGGATTTTAGAAAATCAAGCACAGGAGGTGAATATCGTGGATGCAGTAAAACAGAAGAATCCATTTATACTGCTCGGCGTAGGGGTGGCTCTAATTGCCGCAATCGGTGGCCTGATATGGTCTAAAAAGAGATAACAGGAAAGGAGCTTCACAAAAAATGACACAAAATGACCATTCAGACGTATATATCATTCCACCTAATTTTGTAAGAGATGGAACTTTGTTCTCTGGAAGGGCAGAAGCCCGAAATGTGGTAGAAGCAGCATTTTTGGCACTCGTTGGAATCCGCTTTTTAGTATTTTTAAATCTTGGAATAAAAGGGAAGATTTATGTCGGGATCATCCTGATTCTGCCGCTTGTGATATTGGCAGTAATCGGTGTCCAGGGCGAAAGTCTTTCCTCTTTTCTTATTCAGCTGTTTTCGTATATGGTGAAAAGGCGTGTTTTAACTGCACCAAGCGGTCAGTACCGTTTGAAACGAAACCGCCGTATCCGGAAACAGCAGAAAAAACGCTGCAGACGAGAACGTAAAAAGAGAAAAAAGGAGGGTGGCAGAGATCGGAAGCGAAGTCGAAGAACTGAAGAGGAAACTGAAGGAGGCAAGGAAATCCGAGAAACTAGAAAAAAGGGAAAAACGACAGCAGGAGTATGAGAAAAAGAAATCTGCCAGACTTCAAAAACGCCAGGATGTGCAGGAAGAAAAACTTCGGAAAAAAGAAGACAGATTACAGGCGCAAAAAGAAAAACGGGAAGCTGTCGCCCGGTTCCATGAACAGGAAGCAGAAGAACGCAGCCTCCGGAAAAATCTGGCTGTGCAGACAGAGGAAGAAACTGTAAAGGAAAAACAGCCTATTCCGGTGAAAGATACAGAACAGGTAGAAACAAAAGGCAGGGAAGAGAACGCCGGTGACCTGGATATTCTTCCAGTGACCTGGGCTTCGTCCTATTTGCCAATCAGTCAGATAAAAAATGGAGTGATTCAAACAAAAGATGAAAGGTACATTAAGATCATTGAAATTTTGCCTATCAACTTTCTGCTCCGTTCTGCGTCTGAGAAAAGAAATATCATTTATTCTTTTGCCTCGTATCTGAAAATTGCACCACCAAACCTGCAGTTTAAGGTTTTATCCAAGAAAGCGGATATTAAAGAATATATAGAGAAGATACGAAGAGAAGCAGAACAGGAACCAGATGAACGATGCAGAATCTTACAGGAAGATTATGCAAAGCTCCTGACACAGCTAGGAACCCGGGAAGCCATTACACGCCGTTTCTTTCTCATTTTTGAATATCCATTAAGCGGAACCAAATCTGTAAACGAAAGAGATATGTTTTTGTATTTACAGTCTGCAGTACAGACTGCGAAGAAATATCTTGCCATGTGCGGAAATGTGGTCCTGGAACATAAAAATGAAACTCGGTTTTGTGTGGAAGTGTTTTATCAGCTTTTAAATCGGGATACGAGCCTTAAAACAACGTTGGATGAGCGGATTGAAAAAGTACGGAATCATTATATCTTGGAAAACGGGAAAGAAAGTGTGGCAAAAATTCCGGTGACAGAGCTGATTGCACCAGATTCTTTGAATTTTAAAAGCTATAAATATGTGATTCTGGATGGCATTTATCATGCCTACCTCTATATTCCATCTGGCAGATATCGTTCCAGGGTGCCTGCTGGATGGCTTTCCCTTCTCATTAACGCTGGTGAGGGAATTGATATAGATTTGTTTTTCTTTCGCCAGGATAAAAATAAAAGCATGGAGCGGATCGGGCGGCGGATCCGTTTGAACCGCTCAAAAATAAAAGATACCTTTGATTCCAACAGTGATTTTGACAGTTTAAGTGAATCCATTCAGGCAGGTTATTACCTGAAACGTGGACTCTCTGGAAGCGAAGAATTTTACTATATGAGCACCTTAATTACCGTTACAGGGCATAGTGCGCGGGAAGTTGAATGGCGCTCAAAAGAGATGATAAAGCTGTTAAATTCGCAGGATATCGGGGTATCCAAGTGTCTATTCGGGGAAGAACAGGGATTTTTGTCCTCTCTTCCCCTGTTGTGCCTGGATAAGAAAATCTATGAAAGATCCAAACGAAATGTTCTAACATCAGGAGCTGCGGCCTGCTATCCATTTACTGCCTATGAAATGTCGGATAAAGATGGTATTTTGATGGGCGTGAATAAGGCAAACAGTTCCCTTGTTCTGGTGGATATTTTCAATACGTCTGTTTATAAAAATGCCAATATGGTTATATTCGGGACTTCTGGTTCCGGAAAGACGTTCACCATGCAGCTTATGGCGCTACGTATGAGAAGAAAAAATATCCAGGTATTTATCATTGCCCCGGATAAAGGACACGAATTTGCCAGGGCCTGCAATAACATTGGTGGCACATTCATTCAGATTTCGCCAGCATCTTCCAATTGTATCAACGTTATGGAAATCAGGCAGTCTGATAAAGCTACCAGTGAGCTGTTGGATGGATATGTTTCGGAACGTTCAGAACTAGCCGTGAAGATCCAAAGCCTGCATATCTTTTTCAGCCTTCTGGTACCAGATATGACGCATGAGGAAAAGCAGCTTCTTGATGAGGCTATGGTGATCTGTTACCAGGAAAAGGGAATCACCCATGATAACCAGAGTCTGTTTGATCCGACAAAGCCAGGGGGTTATAGAAAAATGCCAATCCTGGGAGATTTACACGAAGTCCTTCTTCGAAAGGAAGAGTGTAAGCGGCTTGCCAATATCTTAAATCGTCTGGTGAACGGTTCCGCAGCCAGCTTTAACCAGCAGACGAATGTGGATCTGAATAATAAATATGTGGTACTTGACATTTCTGAATTATCAGGAGATCTGCTGATTGGAATGTTTGTAGCACTTGATTACGTATGGTCTCGGACGAAGGAAGACCGAACCAGAGAAAAAGCAATCTTCATTGATGAAGCCTGGAAGCTGTTGTCCTCTAATGAACTTGCAGCTGACTATATCCAGGGAATCTACAAAACCATTCGTGCTTATGGTGGAGCTGCAATCAGTGCCTCACAGGATCTTGTTGATTACTATGAGTTGAACGGAGGCAAGATTGGAAGAGGAATCTTAAGCAACGCGAAAACCAAAATCATTTTAAACCTGGAGGTGGCAGAGGCAGAGCTGATACAAAAGGAACTGGATTTATCAGAAGCGGAGTTTAATTCTATTGTTCACTTTGAGAGAGGTTGTGGACTTATTTCAACAAATAGCAATAACCTGGTTGTTGAGTTTAAAGCAAGTCAGTTAGAAAAGGATCTGATCACAACAGACCGGAAGGACCTGCAGAAATTAAAAGGCAGGATTCAAAAGTATGGGGAATCCGCTTATGGAAACACGGAATGACACATAAAGGACGTATAGAAAACGTATAGAGTACGGCATATATGACGCATTCGTGTTTGAAAAAATGGTAAATGTCATTCATGACGTATAGAAAGACACATATAAGACGTATTATCACAAAAAATGTGAATGTTGTTATAAATGACGTAAAGAAAACGTCCTTTATGCGTCATAGAGATAATTGAAAAGATTGGCTGGAGGTATTAAAAAATGGAGAATAAACAAAGACCTGTCATTGCTGAAACCAGAGAGCTTGTGCAGAAATACCATGTTTTGGAAAAGGCACAGATTTATGCTTATTTTGCATTAGATGGCAGGGATCATTTTGTTGGAAAAGCATTTAAGGCGTTGGAAAAAGAGCGGCAGGTTTTCATTCATCCAGAACTGGAAGTGGTGGCAGCAAGTGAGGAAGCAATTGCTGCTAAGGATCTGGGAACTATGAAGGCTGTCTGGGTACTGGTTGATGTGATGAAAAAGAAACAAGTGGAAGAACACTTTCCTGCTTCGAAGGAAGAGTATCCGGTACGGATCGTATTCTACGGAGAGGGAGAAATCTTTGATATTTTGTACATTTCAGAGGCGGAAGTTACGGTGGTAAACAATCTGTTTTCGCGGAAAAAAATTGACAGTTGCGGACATATTATTGTAGTCGAAAATCCCGATTATATATCGGCTATTCACATAGCGGATGTGATTGGGTATTGTGTTGTGAAAGAAGGTGGGGAAGTCGAGTATTACCAATATAGTCAAGGCGGATCAGAAGAATAGTACTGAGCCGTTTGGAAAAATTAAGGACCAGCTGGATGAGACTCAGGCTTTAAGCTGGCGGATGGAGCAATATATGGCGGAGTCGCGGAATGTTCTTACTTCGTGTGTCCGTTTAAAATCGGAACTTCAATATGATTATTTCACGGAGTTAGTCCTGGAAGCCGCAAAAACATCTGAAAAATTAACCGATAAGCTTCGAAGGCTTACCTTAGAAGTGACAGTTAACCCAGTTCAATACGAAAACTACAAGGCGGAGCTTGTGACCATTCATGGAATCGAGGTGGAATTTTCTGAGGGAATCCTAAAGGTGGCATTGCCACTTCTGGTGCCCCATAGAAAAGATTTTTACACGGATTTTTTATACAAGCCACTGCATACAGCACTTCAGAACTGGTGCTTGGAACGGGTAAAAAAGGCGCTGGAAATCCCATTTTTCGAAGAATGCCTTGTCTGTTTTGTGCATGTTTATAATAAAAATCTGCCTTTGGTAGGACGTGTTCGGGATCACGATAACATTGAGGAAAAACATGTACTGGACATTGTTTCCAGTTTCTGTATGAAGTCAGATAGTGGTTTTTATGTGGATACTTTTCATACAACTAGGCTTGGAATGGAAGATGGCACATTATTATATGTGATGGAGGCTAAGAAATTTCCAGGTTGGATCCGTGAAAACAGCCAGCTTTTGGATATCGAAAAAGAAGCACTTTAAGATCAGAAAAATTCGATATATAGAATAGGCATTTAAGTGTTTGAAAAATAAGGCATTTTGGGATATGAGAATCCAGAAAAGATACCCAAGTATTCAACATATAGGGTACAGATTCTTATTGATTTTGAGTGGGAGGTGGAAATGAAAAAGGAGGATGTGTTGTTAAGACTGATTGCGATATCAGGGGAATTGCCAGCAGGCCTGGTAGGAGAAATTGTAGAATCAGAATCTTATGCAGCAGCTCTTATTACCAGGCTGAAAAAGGAAAATTATATCTCTGTGAGAAATGCAGGCGGATATAAGGGGTATGTGTTAAGGGGTAAAGGGAAAAGGTATCTTCTGGAGAGGTATGAAGATGACCTTTCCTTTTTTCTTTCTGGATCTGCACAGACCAATCATGTGAAAAGTGAACCGGAAAAGAGGCTGCGGCTTTATCGGATGAGCGAGGTATGGGTCTTTCTTTGGAAGATGGGTATTGAGATTTTTCAAAGCCAGAAGCCAGATCTTGGAAATGGGTTTGAAAAAAGTGGGAAAAAAGCAGTGTATTATGGCAGTCTGGAATACAAAGAGAGCGCAGAAGCAATCAAGGGTTCCAGAGCCTGCGGCGTGCTACTTACCGGGGATACAGCTTATGTCGTTTACAACACCATGGCAAAAAGAATGAAATGGGCGCAAAAGATGGAAATGGCAATGCGTACCTGGACCGAACGTATGCTGTTAATTGGTGGAGGATTACGACAGGCTGATTCGCTTATCTTGGGAAATACTATGGATTTCCTTCTTGAACTTTTAAATAGTGATGGCGGTGTTCGCAAAAATCTATATCAGGTAGATGATGTGTACGAACACTATTATTACATCCCGCGGACAGATAACGCAAAGGTTCAGATGGAGCTTCTATTAACTTCCTGGAAACGGGAGAAGATAAAAAATCTGTTAGCAACATTAGTAAAGTATCCAAGGCGTAAACAATACGCCTTAAGCGAGGGCTTTGATAAGGACATGCAGCTAATCTATTTCTGTCATGAATTGGATATGCGTCATTTGTGTCGCATAAAGCAGGAAATTGGCTGGAAGCAGAAAGGAACAATCATCTGCTTAGATTACCAGGCGAATGTGCTCAGAGCATATTTTGGAGAGGGGGTGAGGGTTCGTGAGCTGAATACAGATAAAATCATGGAATATCTGACTAAGGGCAGGGACGAATAAGCCCACAGTCTAAGTCAGGAGGTGTCTATGAGTAATCTATTTGAGACTGGAAGTGAAACAGTAAACAGGATGTGCCGCCTGCAGTTTACGGGAAATGTCATTCCGTCCACCTGGTATCACACAATTAAAAAAGAAACCGGAAAACCAAACCTGAATGCAATCATTATTCTGGCAGATATTGTGTACTGGTATAGGCCGATGGAAATCCGGGATGAGGCAACCGGGCAGTTGTGTGGATTCAAAAAGAAATTCCAGGCTGACATTCTACAGAGAAACTATCAGCAGTTGGCGGATCAGTTTGGTATCACGAAACGAGATGCGGTGAACGCTATCGTTGAACTGGAAAAGCTAGGAGTGGTAACAAGGGTATTTCGGACAGTCAACATCAAAGGGCAACTTTACTCCAATGTCATGTTCCTAAATCTGGATGTAGATGTATTAATTCAATTAACCTATCCGGAAACGTTGGAAAATGCATTCATAGGGATACCAGATACCCCCTATCACTCATTTGGGGGACAGCCCCCACCGAAAAAAGTGACAGGGGTCACTAATATAAGTGAGAGGGTATCCCCGAAAAAAGTGACAGCTGTCCCCGATTTGGGGGAGACATATACAAAGAATACATACAAAGACTTTAACAAAGATTTCTCCCTCTCTTCATATCGGGAAGTGGAAGATCAGATAAAACGGCAGATTGAGTATGAAAACCTGATATTGGATCATCCACATGATGACAGAGTAGGGGAAATATTGGGATTGATCGTGGATGTGATGACTTCTTCAGCAGAGATAATCCGGGTGAACAGGGAGGAAAAGTCAGTAAATGTGGTAAAGGCCCAGTTCGCAAAGCTAACGAAAGAGCATGTGGATTTTGTGTTGTTCAGTATGGATTCTAATACTACAAAAGCCAGGAATATCCGGGCGGTTCTTCTAACAGCCCTGTATAATGCGGTAAATACCATGAGCAGCTATTACGACAACCTATATCAATACAATATGGCAGAAGAAATGAGAGGGAATGAGAGGAAAAAGGATGTTTAAAAAATTTGATAAATGGAAACTGGTTCTGGTTGTGATTGGGGCAGTATTGCTGGCAGGATATCTG
Organism: Ruminococcus sp. 1001136sp1_2201st1_G3_2201SCRN_220225; assembly: GCF_040924365.1. Classification (NCBI taxonomy): domain Bacteria; kingdom Bacillati; phylum Bacillota; class Clostridia; order Eubacteriales; family Oscillospiraceae; genus Ruminococcus; species Ruminococcus sp. 1001136sp1_2201st1_G3_2201SCRN_220225. Next base: position 12,910 of record NZ_JBCOME010000077.1, read on the forward strand.
GGAGGATTTTTATATATTCTTTTTGGAGATGCAAATGTTGACTTAAACCCTATTCACTGTATGGCTGCAGGATGGACCAGCACCGGGGGCAGGATGTGGATCCTGTTCTCTGTTCTGGTGCTTTTCTTTCTTACGGCACTTGTGATTTATCGGGGAAGTGAAAATCCATTGCAGGATGAGCGTGGCTTTGAATTATCCGACCAGGGAATCTATGGAACCGCTGGTTTTATGAAAGAAGAGGAACAGGCGGAGATCTTAAGAGCAGATAAAACAATGGACGGCGTAAACGGAATCATATTTGGTCGGGAGCTTGGAACCGGTAAGGTTCTAAGCCTTCCGGTAAATTCCAGGCTGAACCGGAATATAGCTGTTTGCGGCTCCCAAGGTTCTATGAAATCCAGAGCATTTGCAAGGGTGATGGCATTACAATGCGTACGCCGTGGGGAGAGCATGTATATCACAGATCCAAAGTCTGAACTTTATGAGGATTTATGTGCTTATCTGAAGGAGTCAGGATATGTGGTAAAACAGTTAAATCTGATTCAGCTGACACATTCAGATGCCTGGAACTGTCTGGCGGAAATTGATGAGGGAGAGCTGATCGATGTATTCTGTGATGTTGTCATTCGTAACACCACAGACAAATTTGATCATTTTTACGATAATGTGGAGATGGATTTATTAAAAGCTCTTTGCCTGTATGTGTATGAGGAATATCCACCAGAACAGCGAACCTTTGCTGAAGCATATAAACTCTTGCTCAATAAAAGTGTCGATATGCTGGATTCGATTTTTGAAAGATTGCCAACGAACCATCCGGCTAAAGGGCCTTATCAGCTCTTTGCAAAAGCAGAAAAGGTAAAAGGAAATGCGGTGCTTGGACTTGGAACCAGGTTACAGATTTTGCAAAATAAACTGGTACAACAGATTACCAGTCATACGGATATTGATCTTTCCCTTCCAGGAAAAGAAAAGTGTGCATATTTTTGTATCACATCCGATCAGGATTCAACATTTGATATGCTGGCAACTCTTTTCACTTCATTTCTAATTATCAAACTGGTTCGTCTGGCGGATCGAACAGAAGAACGCGTGCTGCCGGTTCCTGTAAGCTTTATCCTTGATGAATTTCCGAATATCGGTGTGGTCCCGGACTTCAAAAAGAAGCTTGCTACAGCCAGATCCAGAAGGATCGGGATGAGTATTTTGTTTCAGAATATCCCACAGCTTCAGAACCGTTACCCAGACAATCAGTGGGAGGAAATCCTTGGAGGATGCGATTTCTCAATCTTCCTTGGGTGTAATGATATGACAACTGCGACCTACTACAGTGACCGGACAGGAGAGATTACGGTATCGGTGGCTTCTGTCCGGAAAAACTTTTATACCATCCGAGCAACGGATTATGTACCGGAATATTCAGAGTCAAAATCCCTTGGAAAAAGGCAGCTGCTTCTTCCTGATGAGGTGCTTCGTTATCCCTTAAACCAGGGGATTTTAATTATCCGAGGACATAATGTGTTGAAATTCCAGAAAATGGACTATACCGAGCATGAAGATGCAAAGAAGCTCCGGCTGGAAAAAGTATTGGAACACATACCAGACTGGCACAAAGAATGGGAAAAGGAAAAATCACAGGAACAGCCTTTTTCACATCTGGGGCAGGATAATGAGGCATCTATTTCACTTCCGCCTAAATCCAGTACGGATGAAGCGTGTGAAGAACCGCTCGCTGTAGATGCAAAGCCCCAAAAGAAACCAGGCAAAAAAACAGAATCCAAGCCGGGTGTAACGAGAGTAGAAGATTTGTTCGCTGGGAGGGAGGTGAATGCGGATGACAATTGATCTGTCACAGATCAAAGAGAATTCCATGGTACGGTATGGTTTTAAAATCCTTCTCATGAGGGAATTTGATATTCATATAAAAGAGAATGATTATAACAGGCTCATAGCAGCGGCAGGCTGTATTGAAATATATGATTCCATGGAAGAGTTCCTGGAAAAGAGTGGCTGGAAAAGAGATAACCCGGAACTGGGCGAAAAAAGCTATTTATTGGATAACCATATTTGCAGGTATATCCAGGGAAAAGTCTGGTATTTTTCAAGGCTTCGGTACGAGAACCAAGCGTAGGGAAGAAAAAGTCGAATTGTTTTATAAAGCTATTGATTTTTACAATAAATCGTGCTAACATGAAGAAACATAATTTGTTTTTATCTTTTAATATTTAGGTCTATCGACCGAAAAATTCAGGGTTATTTGCAGAAGAGATTGTTCGGATTTTGCAGATAGCTCTGAATTTTTTTGGCAAAAAGGGTAGCAAAAAAGGAGACTTCAGAAGGAAGTAAAAGTCTCCTTTTTTGAGGTTCCTATTTGGGGACCAAAGGCCATACTTAAAATAACAAGTTGCAGCTGCGATTAGGGGCGCTGCTAAAAAAACACTGTTTTTAAGTAGGAGAAAATAATGAAACAAGTATGAAAAAACCTTTAAAAAATTTAGCATCTTTATTATAATTGAAAAATGAAAACAAGTCAATGGATTTTGAATGAAAATTGTTGAAAATTATGAACCATTTATGATAATGTCCTAATATACCACAAAGGAAAATGTCCCAATGTAGTAT
>NZ_JBCOME010000078.1:0-15430 GCF_040924365.1 Ruminococcus sp. 1001136sp1_2201st1_G3_2201SCRN_220225
AATATAACAAGCCCCAGCAAAAAGCCGGGGCTAATACTTCAATTATTTTAGGACATTTTCAAAAACGCTTGACAGCACTTTTTACAAAAAAATTTATATTTTTTTATAACATTATTTGCAAGATCCTTTTTCTTCAATCATTGACTTTCGCCCTCAGACATGATAGCGTCAATACATATAACAAATTCATTATTTTATACCCTTTCCCCAGTTTGGAGGTTTCTATGTATCAGCAGCAATCACCAGCATTAAAAGAAACAAATCCTCATGGCTCCCAGGCTTTTCCCTGTGCTTTTTACCGTTTAAAACTAAGCGGACACGGAATCCTGGTCAAGCACCATTGGCACGAGGAGGTCGAGATTATTTACTTTCCCGGTGGAACCTTCACCTTAGATATTAATATGGAAACATTTGATGTATCTTCAGAATGTTTTTACTTTATTAATCCCGGCGAACTGCACAGCATACGTGCACGCTCAAAAGAAGTCTCCATGGAATACGCTGTCGTTTTCCAGCCGGAGCTGCTCTGCTCTCCTTTTTACGATACGGTTCAGACTCAGCTTATCCAGCCATTGCAAAATGGGCGTCTGATTTTCCCAAGATGTATTTCTGCAAACCATCCTGTTTTTCCTATTATAAAGGAGCAGTTCCAGAACATCACTAACGCATTTTACCGCTGCAGCTTTTCTGAACAATTGGAAGAGCTTCATGATTCCTTACATATAAATTTATTCCGCGCTTCTGGAAATGCCATTGTCGGCCTGGCAGATCAGCTTCTGATCAAGGCTTCCCTGTTAAATATTTTCGCAGATTTTTCCAATCGTCAGCTTTTTTCCCAGACTGAAAAATCTGATGACCGCAGGGTCGAGACCATAAAAACCACAATCACTTACATCCGCGACCATTACCAGGAAAAAATTTATATCCGCGATCTGGCATCCCTGATCGGACTCAATGAGCAATACTTTTGCCGTTTTTTTAAAAAAGCAATCGGCATGTCTCCCATAGAATACCTGAATGAATATCGCATCCGCCAGGCAGTACGTTTATTAAAAGACAGCAGTCTTCCAGTGACCGAGATATGTCTGGACTGTGGTTATAACAATATGGGGAATTTTCTCAGAGAATTTCGCAAATATACAGGAACCACACCTCTGCAATATCGGAAACACAGCCAGGGGATTGAGAATCCTTCCTTATAAAGCATACAGGCTTTATTCTTTTTCAAAACAAAGACCTGTCTACCAGAATGTTCCTAAAAACCTTCTGGTGAACAGGTCTTTTAAAATTTTTATTTTAGAATACCAGCAGCTGCATCATAATCCAGAATGATTCTTGCATCCTCCATCAACTTTAATGCAGAGGCTGGAAAATCCATAGTAGGCCTTGTCTGATACAGTTTATTTACAGCCTCAGCTTTATGTTTTCCACAAATCTGAAGTATAACTTTCTTCGTCTCAAAGATATGATGAATGCCAAGTGTGATTCCTCTTGTCAATTTCATGCCGTCAGAAAAGTATTTCTGTCCTACCTGCATAGTCGTTTCAGAAAGCTGAACAACTTTTGCATAATCTTCAAAGTTATCTCCTGGCTCATTTAAGCCAAGATGGCCGTTCATTCCCATACCAAGAAGCATCAGATCAATATGTCCGTTGTCAAAGATAAACTGATCAATTCTTTTACATTCTGCTTCCAGATCTGTCGCATGAACATCAAACAATGTCATCTGCTCTTCCTTGATTCCAAGAGGTCCGTACAAATGTTTGTGCAAAAAATGAGTACAGTTTTCAGACTCATCTTCCAGGTCCAGCCACTCATCCAGGGAAACGAATTTCGCTTTTGAAAAATCAATCTCTCCTTTATCCTGCATCTCCTTCAAGATTTCACAGGTTTTCACAACTGTCATTCCAGCGGGAAAACAAAGAAGTGCATCTGGTTTCTTTTCCAGAGTCTCCTTCACCAGCTCCGCACAACGCCGAGACATATCTTTTTCACTGTCATAAATCTCTGTGACTGGAAATTTTCCAGGCAATTTTGCTCCTAGCAGTTCTGCATTATGCTCCATACAATAACACACACTCTTTTCTTCAATATTTTTTTCAATACATTTTCTGCAATTTCCATGCACACTGCAAAGAATGTGCGGACATTTGCAATACATCTTTTCCATAGGTCTTACCCCTTTACAGCACCTGCTGCCAGACTCTCCTGAATATTGTTGCTCAGGAATGCATACAGCAAAAGTGTAGGAATTGTTGCAATTGTCAGACCAGCTCCAATAAGCCCCCATTTGGTAGAATACCTGCCAACCATATTGTTTACACCTACTGTGATGGTCATCCACTGGTCACTGTTGATGAATGTCTGTGCCAGCATCAACTCATTCCAGGAATCCAAAAAGTTCAGGATTGCCACAGTCGAGATGATCGGCTTAAGTAACGGGAGGATGATCTTAAAAAAAATCTTATACAGACTTGCTCCATCAATAAACGCAGCCTCTTCCATTTCTTTAGGAATGGTTTTCAGGCTTCCGCTGATCAGCAGGATTGCCATTGGCAGGTTAAATGCCACATACGGAACGATCAGAGACCACAAGGTGTCTCTTATTGTCTTTAAGTTCCGGTACAGTGGCAGAAGTACTGCCTGAAGTGACAACATCATTCCCAGAAGGAACAGAATGTAAACCACTGAGCTAAGTTTCCATTTCAGTCTGACCAGAGCATAGCTTGCCATAGACGCTAATATTGCAGTGGCTACAATGGTTACAGCTGCAACCAATAAACTGTTTATCAGATACTTATAAATATGTGCCTGTCCGAATACTGTAGCATAATGCTCCCAATGCCATTCCTTCGGAAGTCCGATGATATTCCCTCCAAAAATCTCAGCATTGCTCTTCAATGAGAACGTGAACAGCCAATACAGGGGGAATAACTGGATTATCGTCCAGAAAATCAGGCCGCTATACATAACTACCTTTACAGGTGTCAATTTTTTTCTTTGTTTGCCCTCTTCCTCTATTTTCATGAATCGCTCCTATATTTCCCCATGATTTTTTTGAATATAAACTGTACTCCAAATGTAAACAAAAGACATATGATAATAATTGCGATTGCAACCGCACTTGCGTATCCGTAATGGTTGCTGGAAAAAATCTCATTATACATCATCAAAGACAGTACACTGGACGCATGCATTGGTCCTCCGCCAGTTAAAATAAAAATCATATCAAAAGACTTCAAGGAACCAACGATACAAAAAATTGTTACTGCCTCAATCATCGGAATAATAATCGGCATAATAATTTTCGTAGAAATCTGAAGTTTAGAAGCTCCATCAATCTTTGCAGCCTCAATAATGTCTGATGAAATGGATTTTGCCGCGGAATAAAACAGCAACATATTGTAACCAATATCTTTCCAAATCATTGGAATAAAACAAGCTACCAGAACTGTTGCGGAAGACCCCAGCCAATTCTGTTTCCATTCTGGATGGCCAAGCCATTCAAAAAACACATTCAATAATCCATAGGATGGATGATAAATTTTCATCCACAAGTTTGCAATTACTGTACTGGATATAATAACCGGTATGAAAAAAGCATTGCGGAAAAAGTTTTCTCCCTTTACTCCATTCACCAATACCAGAGCCAGCAACATAGAAATTGGCATCTGAATTAAAACGGAAGCAGCCGCTAATAATAACGAATTTTTTAAAGAAAGAAGGAAAACCGGATCCTTGAACATTTCTATGTAATTATCCAATCCTACAAATGTTCCTTCAGAGATTCCGTTCCATTTCAGCAAACTGTAATCAGCCGACTGAATGATCGGAATGGCTACAATCAGGAGAAAAAGAATCAAACCTGGCAAGATGAAGAAACATATGGCTTTTTTACTGCGCAATGCTTTTTCCATATTAAACCTTTACCTTTCTGTTATTCTGCTAATGCTTCCTCTTTCGCCTGCTCAATCTGGGAAGCAAAATCTTCAGGTGTTATACTCCCTTCAATAACCCCCTGAAGTAAGTTATAGGATGCATCAATTGCAGAGCCTGTGAGGAATGTGTCCCACGCAAGTACATATCCGGTAGAATCCTGAATCAGTTCTTGAACTTTGGCAAGAGATGGACTGATATCAGCATCACCTGTATCAAGATCTGTCCAACAAGGAAGGGAATCGCCAAGGATATACGCTTCTTTTGACATGTATTTTGTCATTCCATATGCGAAATCAAATGCTTCATCCGGATGCTCAGTTGCGTTGTTTATCATAAAGAAATCAATAACACCACCAGAATACTGAGTTGTATCACCTTTTCCATTTTCAACTGATGGGAAAGTTGTAACTACAATCTCGTCCTGTGAGCATGCATTGTCTGGACTGTCAACACTCTGTGCTGCCCAGCTTCCGGCGAAAAACATTGGAACCATGCCACTGTAGAACAGTTCCTCTGCTTCATCAGAAGAAATTCCAAGTGTACCCTCCGGGAATGCACCAGCTTCGTTCATTTCCGCAAGAAGTCTTGCAGACTCTACGATTTCAGGAGTATCCAGTGTAGCGTCACCAGCAAGTGCAGAATTCATATAATCAGCGCCAGCGGTACGAACTGCCAGCATATTTTGGATCATTCCAATGTGCCAACCGTCTTTCGCGCCGAGAACCATTGGGGTAACACCGTTTTCTCTGAATACTTTGATGCATTCGATCATCTCATCATAAGTAGTCGGGATTTCCAGGTTATTTTCGTCGAAAATCCTCTTGTTGCAGAAAAGAACACCAGCCCACTGTTTCAGCGGTAAACCATAAGTCTGATCATTATATGTACAATAGGTTGTTGCCCCTTGAAGCAACTCATCATTTACTCCATATTTCTCGTAATACTCATCTAACGGAAGTACAACGCCTGCATCTACATAAGTTTTTGCATATCCTCCACCCCAGCAGAAGAATACATCTCCCTGTGAGCTGTCAGCTGCTGCTACTCTAAGTTTAGTTGTCTGATAATCAACCTCCTGTGTTGCAATCTCTTCGATATGAATGTTTGGATGTTCCTCTTCGTACTGAGCAATATAATCCTGTACAAGCGGGGCCATTGGTTGTCCCTCCGGCCAGATGTCCCAGAATTTTAAGGTAATCTCTTCATCTGTAAGCTGGACATCATCTGCCGCGCTTACACTTACTGCCATGGATGCTGCCATAGCTCCCACCAACAGTACGCTTAACATTTTCTTACCTCTCATGTGTTGTCCTCCTTTACATTACGTAAAATATTATATTTATTTTTTTCTTTTTCTATTTCTGCATATACTTCGGACGGTACTTCTTCGTAATGATCGTCCAGACCCATAAGATAGGCTCCCACAATAGGCTCATATACGGAGTCTATGATATTTATATTTACTGCTTCCTTTTTCAATTCAGATTCAACAGTTTCCCGAAGGGCCGGTACCTTACATTTGAAAATACTTCCAGATAAAACAATATCTACCTTCTCATCCAGGATATCCAACTGTCTCATTCCAGAAAGAATATATGGAACAATTCCCCGGGCAAAGTCTGCGTAAACCTCCGTAGCAACCTGATCTCCCTCCATAGCAACCTTCTCAACCACTTTGGGGAGTCCCAGATAATCCGATGAACCAATTCTGTGATCCACTCGCATTTGCAGAAGTTCATCTACAGAGTCTGCATGAAACAACTCACATAAATAATCCTTTAGTACAGTTGGTGTCCCCACCCCCGCCTGCGCATCAAACACCTTTTGTACAGCAGCCGCTCCAATAGATGCTCCGCCTTGAACAGAATCCGGAATATAATATCCAAAAATGATTTCCCTGCTACCATTTCTGACTGCACAGTTCACACCGGATCCGGCACAGATAATTCCACATTTGTCGCTGGCTGTTGCTGCTCTCATTGCAATAAGACAATCATTCACGATAGAGATGTGTGAAATCTTAAAATGGTCATACATAGCATTCTGGACAAGTTCTTTTTCATAGGCCCAGTCGATTCCGCTCATTCCGCCATATAATCCGCTGATATCCTCATATGCAAGTCCAGCCTGATCCAGAGCTTCATCAAACGCTTCCTTTGCTGCTTCCATCGCCATTTCCATTCCGTTAACAGAATGAACAGCGCCAAAGCTTTTTCCCATTCCAAGGATATGTCCGTATTCATCTCCTACTATTGCAGCAGTTTTACTGCCCCCTTGGTCTATTCCCATAAAGTATTTCATACAAATCCTCGCTTTATGTTCTGTTTATTTAAAAAACTGAGGTAAAAATTCCTTGCTACCCTTTAACAGGTCCGGAACAAGCTTCTCAACAACAGAGTATTCTCTTACTAACGGATGTGCCAGCAGTGCCTGTTTCATCTTTGTTACATTACCTTCAACAGCAGCTTCCACTGCAAGCATCTCATAATTCTTAACCTCGCTGATCAATCCCCAACACGGTGCAGGAATATAAGATTTATGAATTGGAGCCATACCGCGTTTGTTTACCAGGCAATTTATCTCAACAACTCCATCATCCGGAAGGAATGGTACAGCACCCTTATTCTGAACATTTACAACCATCTCAGTATCTACATTGTTGTAAACAGCATTTACAAAGTTCATGGCAACTTCTGAATAACCACCGCCGCCTCTCTTATAGAGTTCCTTCGGAATATCTGCATTGTTCTCATCTGCATAGCCTGCAAATACAATTTTCTCAAGATCCTGTACGTATTCGCCTCTTGTCTGGCTCTTTGCTTTCAGTTCTTCAACTCTCTGACCTGTCTTATAGTAATACTGTAAATACGGGCTGGTCAGACAGCCAAGAAGCTTCTGGATATCTGCTCCCACATCATCATTTGTCTCTGCCAGAGTCTCAAATTCTTTTTCTGTGACCGGTCTTCCGTCAATAGTGATGTGACTGATAAAGTTCAGGTGATTCAGTCCTACATAATCGTACTGTACACGGTTGTAGTCGATTCCCATGCTTCTTTTTGCCCACATTTTCGGGAAAATACCGCCAGAACAAAATCCTGCGATGTTTGCGTTTGTGTAACGTTTTACAGCTTCTGTCACAAGCCCTGCCGGATTGGTATAATTGATCAGCCATCCATCTGGAGATGATTTCTCCATATGTCTTGCAACATCAAGCATGACCGGAATGGTTCTGAACGCTTTCATCATTCCACCAGCACCTGTTGTTTCCTGTCCGATCAGACCATATTTGAGAGGGATTTTTTCATCCTTAACACGCTGTTTGTTACCTCCTACACGGATCTGAGTATCTACAAAAGCTGCTCCATATAAGGCATCATCAATATCTGTAGTACTTCTTATCTTGATTGGAAAGTCTCTCTTTGCAGAGTAGCGCTTGCAAAATCCTTCCATCACCTCAAGTCGGTGTGAATCGATATCATATAATACCAGCTCATCAATCGGTAAACTTTCTCTGCGAACAATCATCTCATCTAGCAGTTCTGGTGTGTATGAACTTCCAGCTCCTACAATTGTAAATTTCATAGTGTCCTCCTTTTTGTTTAACGTTACACATTTTATCTAAAAATAAATTATCAGTGTAACCTGACAATTTATTTTCGTTCTGGTTATTAATTTTCTTTTCTGGTTGTCTGACGAATAACCAGATTGGGATAAAACATTTTCTTTTCTTTTATTTCTTTCTTCTCTTTAATATCTGAAATCAGAATATCTACAGCTGCTTTTCCCATATCGCTAAGAGGCTGTCTGACAGTTGTCAGGGGAACATAAGAAAAATTGTGGTTTCGCGGCTGATCATCGTCAAATCCAATCAGCATCACATCATCCGGAATCCGAATTCCAGCTTCTAAAAGAGCTCTCATACCCCCGTAGGCCGTCTGGTCGGAACTGAAAAAAAATGCATCTGGAAGATCTGCCTTTCGACAGGTAGAAAGAAATTCCTTAAGAGTATTGTAACCCTCTTCTTCGGACCATCCAGACTGAAGTATCATAATATTGGAAGCACCGTGTTTTTTCATGGCACTCAGATAACCTTTCTGCCTTCTTCGCGCAGCCTGTCGGTTCTCATCACCGGCAACATGGGCGATATTCCTGCATCCGCATTGGAAAAGATAGTCCACAGCCACTTCGGAACCATATTGATTATTTAGCAAAATATTATTTACATTCAGGGAACCCATATCATTCTCAATCAGTGCAAATGGAAAATGTGATCTGGCAAGCTTAGTGATCAATTTCTTATCATCTAAGGCACTTCCGTAAATTAGGATTCCATCAACCCTTTCCTGCATGAAAAAGTTTATATAACTGCTCTTCTTCTCAGTACTGTTCCCAGCACTACAAAACAGAACATCATAGCCAAGCTTTCCCACTTCTTCTTCAATAGCCTGGATTAAATCAAAAAAATACGCATCACATAAAGTATCTACTACAACACCAATGGTGTTAGTTGTCTTCAAGACCAGCGATCTGGCAAGTCCATTGGGTGTGTACCCAAGTTCATCAATCGCTGCCTGTATCTTCTGGCGGGATTTCTCGCTGACTCCATATTGATTATTTACGACTCTGGATACAAGTGTAGCTGAGCACCCGGCTTTTTTTGCTACATCGGTTATAGATACCATATATTCTGACCTCTCGAATGTAATATATGTAATATTTGTTTTGTTTAACGTTAAACATAGTATATTCCAGTATTTGCAAGATGTCAACTGATTATTTGATATTTTTTGTTTATTTGTTTATGTTATTATATTTTGCAATATATTTATTGTGCATTATATACTATATTTTCTTGTGTATCGTAACACATTATATGTTTGTTGGATTTTATATATATTTCTATAATTTTAAACTCGTTTGAATTTAAGGGACACGTTCTGGTCAGAATTTCGTAATTTTTAATCAAATTAAGGGAAGTATTTTTCTTTTCATGTATGTATAATGTACTTAGTTCAAAGATAATCATTATATATAAGGAGACATAAATGAATAGCACGGAAAAAAAATGGTGGAAGGAAGCTGTGGTTTATCAGATTTATCCACGAAGTTTCATGGACAGCAACGGGGACGGAATTGGAGATTTAAAAGGAATTATTGAAAAAATTCCCTATTTGAAAGAGTTGGGCGTAAATGTAGTCTGGTTATCTCCCATTTATCAGTCCCCAAACGACGATAATGGCTATGACATCAGCGACTATCGCAGAATCATGGATGAATTTGGAACCATGGATGATTTTCAGCAGCTGCTGATGCTTTGTCATGAAGCTGGAATCAGACTGGTAATGGATCTGGTCGTTAATCATACTTCTGATGAGCATGCCTGGTTTGTGGAAAGCCGTAAAGACAGAACCAATCCTTACCGCGACTACTATATCTGGCGGGATCCTGCTGATGGAAAAGCGCCCAATAACTGGGGTTCCTGCTTCGGAGGTTCTGCATGGCAGTTTGATGAACAGACCGGCCAGTATTATCTTCACTTTTTCTCAAAGAAACAACCAGATCTGAACTGGGAAAATGAAAACGTAAGAAATGCAGTTTATGACATGATGAAATGGTGGCTAGACAAAGGCGTAGACGGCTTCCGCATGGATGTGATCAGTCTGATTTCCAAAGACCAGGAATTCAAGGATGGAGAACCGGAGCTTACTGGCTACAGTAGTTTTAATGTATGTGCCAATGGTCCAAGGGTTCACGAATTTCTCCAGGAAATGCGGCGTAAGGTATTGTCCAAATACGATCTTCTCACAGTTGGTGAATGCACTGGTGGCACTTTGGAGGAGGCTAAGAAATACGCAAGCAGTGATGAAAAGGAACTGAACATGGCATTCCAGTTCGAGCACGTAACTCTTGATGCTGACACGAACAATAAATGGGGACTGAAGCCTCTGAACCTTGTAAAATTAAAAGAAATCATGACCAAATGGCAGGTTGGACTTGAAGGCAAAGCGTGGAACAGTCTGTTTTGGTGTAACCATGATCAGCCTCGAATGGTTTCCCGCTGGGGAAATGACAGAGAATACCGTGAAATTTCCGCAAAAATGCTTGCCACCTGCCTTCACATGATGCAAGGTACCCCTTATGTTTACCAGGGCGAAGAACTGGCTATGACAAATATGCCCTTTCAGGATCTTTCTGAATTCCGTGATCTGGACAGCATTAACGGCTACCACGAAATGGTGGAAGTAAAGAAGCTGATGACTTCCGAGGAGATGCTTACTTCTCTTCGCAAAAAAAGCCGTGACAATTCCCGAACTCCAATGCAGTGGGATGACAGCACCAATGCAGGCTTCTCCACCGGTACACCATGGATAAAAGTAAATCCAAATTATACGGAGATCAATGCCAGAGAGCAGCTCCAGAGACCGGATTCTGTTTTCCATTATTACCAGAAACTGATTCAGCTCCGTAAACAGCACGAGATCATTGTTTACGGAAAATATGAGCTTCTGGACGGTACAAATCCTGATGTATACGCCTACACCAGAGCTCTGGATAATGAGAAGCTGCTGATTGTATGCAACTTTACCAGCAAGGAACTAGACTACCCCATTCCGGAAATGTATAAAGACGGAAGCTGTCTGATTTCCAATTATCCAGACAATACCATTGGTAATAAGCTTCGTCCCTATGAGGCATATGTATTACATATAGAGCTTTAATTCTTTTCAGTAACTGTTCAGAAGGCTTCATTCCGCAAGGTGTTTTTGTGAACATACTGAACAGTTACTCTTTTCAAATATTTCATAACTGCTGTGCATTGTCAAATATGCTCCGCAGCTTATTATACAAGGAGGAATCATTTATTATGGAAAAAAAATGGTGGCAGGATAAAGTAGCCTATCAGATTTATCCGAAAAGCTTTTATGACACAAACGGTGATGGAATCGGCGATCTGCCGGGAATTATTGAGAAACTGGATTATTTAAAGGAGCTGGGGGTTGACATTGTCTGGCTTTCCCCCTGCTATCGCTCCCCTCTTGCCGACCAGGGATACGATATTTCCGATTATTACGACATTGACCCGCGATTCGGAACTATGGAGGATATGGACCGCCTTATCGCAGAAGCAAAGAAGCGGGACATGTATATTGTCATGGATCTGGTTGTAAACCACTGCTCTGATGAGCACGAATGGTTTAAAAAAGCCTGTAAAGATCCGGATGGAAAATACGGCCGTTTCTTCTATTTAAGAGACAAAGAAGATGGTAAGCTTCCTACTAACTGGCGCTCCTATTTCGGAGGTTCGGTATGGGAGGATCTGCCTGGCACCAACAAACAGTACCTTCATGTTTTTCATAAAAAGCAGCCCGACCTGAACTGGGAAAATCCAGAGCTCCGTGAGGAAGTATATAAAAATATTAACTGGTGGCTGGACAAGGGTCTTGGCGGTTTCCGCATTGATGCTATCATTAATATCAAAAAAGCTCTTCCTATGCATGATTATGAGCCTGATCGTGAGGACGGACTCTGCAGCATTAATAAAATGCTGGAGGAAGCTACCGGAATCGGAGAATTTCTTGGAGAAATGCGTGACCGCACCTTCAAGCCTCACGATGCTTTTTCCGTAGGTGAGGTTTTCAACGCAAAAGACGAAGAGCTCCCGGATTTTATTGGAAACAATGGTTATTTTTCTTCTATGTTCGACTTTAACGAAACCATTTTCGGAGGTTCTGAAAAAGGCTGGTACGATTGCAAAGAAATCACACCTGACGACTACAAGCGCTGCTGTTTTGAGACACAGGCCAAAATGGGGGATTTCGGATTCGTTTCCAATATTATCGAGAATCATGACGAGCCTCGCGGTGTCAGTCACTATATTCCAGAAGGTGATTGCTGTGACACAAGCAAAAAAATGCTGGCAGCATTGAATTTCATGCTTCGTGGACTTCCCTTTATTTATCAGGGACAGGAGCTTGGCATGGAAAATATCCCGTTCAAATCTATTGACGAGGTAGATGATATTTCAACTCTGGATGAATATAAAGTTGCACTTGACGCCGGACTTACCCCGGAAGCAGCTTTGAAAGCTGTTGCCCGCCGCAGCCGTGACAATGCCCGTACCCCCATGCAGTGGACTGGTGAGGAAAATGCCGGATTTACAGCTGGTACACCGTGGCTTCGGGTAAATTCCAATTATACCGCAATTAATGTGGAAAAAGAGACGATTGATCCAAATTCCGTACTTAATTTCTATAAGAAACTGATCGCTCTTCGCAAGGATCCGGAATATAAAGAAACCGTTGTGTATGGTGCTCTGGAGCCCTTTATGGAAGATCGGCATAATTTAATGGCATACTACCGTAAAGGAGATAAAACTTTGCTTGTGGTTGGCAATTATCAGTGGGATGAGCAGGAAATTACACTTCCATCAGAATGCAAAAAGGTGCTGATCAATAACTACCCGGATATGGTTCTGGATGGAAATTCAGTTAAGCTGCATGGATATCAGGTGCTGGTTGTGGAGTTAGCGTAAACGATTTTCACGCTTGGTATTTATTGTATTCCAACACCTTATTGACAATTTTTCCCATTATTACTATAATAACAAAAGAACAGGGGAGCTTGTACACAGGCTGAGAGGAAATTGTGAATTTCGACCCTATTACCTGATGCGGATAATGCCGCCGTAGGAAGTCATCATGGGTTTGATTTTTTTCGGAGACACCTCATTGGGGTGTCTCTTTTTTCATATGGCAGCAATGCAGCGTTCGGCTGGGGGCACCACTTTCGGACGCTATATAAAATTAATGCATACATAACAACAGTGCCGGTTTGTAAAAAGATTTTTTCACGTTATAACTCATAACTCGTGGAAACTGCTTCAAACAAGGCCAAGAGAAAGGAAGAAAATTATGAGAACAGCATTAACAATCGCTGGAAGTGACTCCAGCGGAGGCGCCGGTATCCAGGCTGATATCAAGACAATGATCAGCAATGGAGTATATGCCATGAGTGCGATTACCGCACTTACCGCACAGAATACTACCGGTGTAACAGGTATTATGGAAGCAACGCCAGAATTTCTGGCAGACCAGCTGGATAATATTTTTACAGATATTTATCCGGATGCAGTGAAGATTGGAATGGTATCTTCCAGCGCTTTGATTGAAACCATTGCGACAAAGCTTCGCCAGTATGAAGCAAAGAACATTGTAGTAGACCCGGTTATGGTCGCCACAAGCGGAGCCAAGCTGATCAATGATGAAGCCATTGAAGCCCTTAAAAGTCAGCTTCTTCCAATGGCCACAGTCCTGACACCGAATATTCCGGAGGCAGAGGTTCTGTCCGGAATGAAAATAGAAACTGCCGAGGATATGATCAAAGCCGCTGCTGCCATCGGAGAGAAATACAGCTGTGCAGTGCTTTGCAAGGGTGGTCATCAGCTAAATGACGCCAATGACCTTCTGTGGCGCAAAGGCGATTACAAATGGTTCCAGGGAAAGCGGATCAACAATCCAAACACTCACGGAACAGGATGTACCTTATCCAGTGCCATTGCTTCTAATCTGGCAAAGGGATTTGACCTGGATACTTCCGTGGAGAGGGCAAAGAAATATATTTCCGGAGCACTTGCTGCTATGCTGGATCTTGGAAAAGGCAGTGGTCCTATGGATCACGGATTTGCAATAAAAAATGAATTCACACTGTCACATGACGAGATTACGGCAGAAGCCTCTGTCTTCACAAATGGGGAATCAGGCGTGTCAGCAAAACAAGCAGCCTCTGTCACTGCAGAATCTGAACTCTCAACCGTAAAACCGACACCAGATAAGGAGGCGAAATAACATGACCGAAAAACGTACTTCCATTTTTGAAAACGGCCTGATCTGGTTTGGCGCTGGTGTTTCCCTGGCGGAAATCCTCACTGGAACCTATTTTGCCTCACTTGGCTTTGGAAAAGGTCTTCTTGCCATTATCATCGGACATATTATTGGCTGTACCCTGCTTTTCCTCGCCGGAGTAATTGGCGGAAAAACACGCCGCAGTGCAATGGAAACTGTAAAAATGAGCTTTGGGGAAAAGGGCGGGATTTTCTTCTCCTTCCTGAATGTACTTCAGCTGGTTGGCTGGACTGCTATTATGATCTACGACGGAGCTCTGGCCGCAAACGGTGTGTTACATACCGGAAGCTGGGTATGGTGTCTGGTAATCGGTGCACTGATCGTACTGTGGATTTTTATCGGCATCACAAACCTTGGAAAAATCAACACCATCGCTATGGCAGCACTTTTTATCCTTACACTGGTACTCTGCAAGCTCATCTTCTTTGATGGCGGGACTGCACTTGCCATTGGCGAGGAAGCCATGTCCTTTGGTGCTGCGGTTGAGCTTTCTGTTGCAATGCCACTGTCCTGGCTGCCGCTGATCAGTGATTATACCCGCGAGGCGAAGGAGCCAGTGAAAGCAACTGCTGTAAGCTCTATTGTTTACGGTCTTGTAAGCTGCTGGATGTATGTAATCGGTATGGGTGCAGCGATTTATACCGGTGAATCCGACATTGCTCAGATTATGGTGAAAGCCGGACTGGGAATTGCAGGCCTTCTGATCATTGTATTTTCCACTGTTACCACCACATTCCTGGATGCTTACTCCGCCGGAATTTCATCTGAATCTGTATTTTCCAAAATTAATGGAAAATATGCCGCAATTGCCGTAACCATCATCGGAACAATTGCTGCAACTGTGTATCCAATGGACAACATTACCGATTTCCTGTACCTCATCGGTTCTGTATTTGCACCGATGATCGCCATTCAGATTGCAGACTTCTTCCTGCTGAAACGTGCTGACAGTCTGGGCGAATCGGTTGACATAACAAATGCGGTAATCTGGGTGATCGGATTTGTGCTGTACCGAATTTTAATGAGAATTGATATTCCTGTGGGAAATACACTGCCAGATATGGTGGTTACCATTCTCATTTGTATGATCGTGCGAAATGTTTTAAAGAGTAAAAAATAGACTTTCACTTTAGAGTGTATTGGATAAAAGACTTTCTGCAAGATATGCATCACGACTTATGAGAGATTTTGCCCGGATGACTCACAGAAAACACAGCCATTCTAAAAGAACTTCGAAATATTTTTTCGAAGTTCTTTTTATATTGCCAAAACCAGGGCAATCCACCTTTTACCGTCACCGCAGTATTTAGGTTCCTTATGTTTTTTGCATAGACAAACTATAAAATCCGCTGTGTCAGGTTGAATTTAAAGAGCTTAAATGGTACAATGGACTATCTTGATTGTGCAACTTCATCACACCGGAGGTACCGAAAATGGTAAAAAAAAATATGAACGAGAACGATGGATTTACGCTGGCTGAGCTCTTGATCGTAGTCGCTATCATTGGTGTACTTGGTCCTATGTCAAGATTTAGTACAAGTTAAAATAAGAAATTTCTCCCTATTTTAACCTGCCAGAAGCTCAGCCTC
>NZ_JBCOME010000079.1:0-15155 GCF_040924365.1 Ruminococcus sp. 1001136sp1_2201st1_G3_2201SCRN_220225
ATGTCTCTATTGTATCATGCTTATGTGTATTTGGAATTTCTCATTTTGGCTTGTACTATTTATATTCTAGCACCAATAACGCTGTATTCCCCACCATATCGTTTCCATACAATTTGAATAAATTCTGCCATTAAGATAGAGCCACCACCAAGAAATATGGTCTGCGTGGTATTAAAGTCAATTCCAAGCTCACGAAACCTGCCAAGCAATTCTGTCACGTAACCAATTGCAATCTCACGTACACGTTCTTTTAGTTCTGTTTTATAGACACCGCCTCTTTCCAGAATGATATTATCAATGTCCTCTTCATCTAAAAGAATACTGTATTTTTGTCGTATCGCAGCTTTTATAGTGTTATACAACCGGATTATGCCGTTTTCTAAAGAATCGACATACTCCATTTCAAGCTGTCCGAACCTTAAAACCATGTAATCGACGGTAAACCCACCAATATCAATCAGTAAGACCTTCGGTACTACCGATAACTGTTTCTTCACCGCCAGAAGACAATAAGCTGCATATGCCTGTATGTAGACTTTTACCTCTTTAAAAACAATTCGGTATGGAATTCCTTTATAGGCAAATTCAATCACTTCACCATTCCGATAAAAATACTCCCTGAATTTTTTCCGCTGTTTCCCATAATGCGCAGGCGGCAGTCCTACCAGAAGCTCAATCTCCTGTAAATTTTGTGAAAGTAAGCCTTCGTTTTTTTCTCGATAAGATAACTCTTTTGCAATAGCAAATAACGTCAAAATGAAATATCGTTCGTCAGCAATTTTATCTTCCATATACGAAATTCGTCTGTTGGTTGTCACATAATATTTCCCCTCGTACTCAATCACCTCTTCCATATCTCCTGGCAGTGTATCCAAAATTTCCACCCCGGAATTGAACTCACAGTTCTCTGTTTTCATGTGTTTGTTACCGGTATCCACTGAAATAATCATATGTATTTCTCCTTTCAAAATCCAAATATAGTATTGCTATACGCCTTTTTTGCGTCCTTGCAATTTCACTATAGAGATTTTGGAAAATCTGTGTCAATAGGATTTTGGAAATAATTATTTTTCTACGTAATCTTCACAAACCAGCTTCAGTACACGTTCACTTTCTCCCTCATAGCCCCATAATATGCTTCTTACAGCTTCAAAAGCCTGTTCACGCCAACGAAAATATGTAGTCCTGTGAACTCTTGCATATTGCGGAAAATGTGGTTCCAGCTTGTCCAGGATTTCATCAATGTTCTCTGGTTTTGTTGACGATAAATAACTGTAATAAAGTACCCAATAATACCGCTCCCCCTGCGGATGGTACCTTCGCATAAGATCAACGGCTTCATCAATTAAACGCAAATATTGGTTTGATCGGTTGATGGCCTCTACACGCTCTTTCTCAGATGCCAAATCTCTTTCCACGTCCATTCCCGCTTGATAAATGCTTTCTAAGAATTCATCCACGTCTGTACCATACTCCATATGGAATCGACGTTTAACCTGATTAATTTTAATTTGCATCTGCCAGTTTACAGCCCGATAAATTTTGAATAATTTAATAACGTCATGATAGGCAGTATTTTCTTCCCCCTTATATTCCTTTGAAATTACTCCTGATCTTCCCCTTGCCACAGCTCTGTCTCATCCTTTCTCTTTTCATTTAATTTTCTAAACGCCTTCTCCATTTCGTCGTCCATTTTTCCAGCTCTAACAAGGCAGCAATACATGAGTATAATTACCACTGCCAGCAGGATCCAGAAAAAAAGCCAAAAATGCCACATTTTTGATTCCTCCGTTTCTAATTTTATGGAGTGGTACTATACTCTCCTATTATAAATAATGGAATTACTTGTCGAAATGTGTAAAAAAATGGAAAAAAAATGCGATTTTTTTAAGATTTTTTTGATTTGAAATAAGAACCACATTGAAATACAATCGCACCAATAATGCATCTTCTCTTTTTCTAAAAACAAAGCCCAATAATATCTGGGCTAAAAATTGTCCCAAACACTAAAATAAGCCCATAAGTTATCAAATAACCCATGGACTTATTCATGTATTTTTATTCATCAAAATTTATAAAAAATATTCATTTACACACCTTTTACATTCTTATTTTGATACCCCATTTTCACACCTCTAGTACTCCATTTTTACTCCATTTTCGTAATAAATAGCGTGAAATTATAATAATTTACGTGAAATGCGCAACTCTCTTAACCCCTGGAAATACTGGAAAAATCAGGTGTTCCGTACAGGTCGTATGGGGTGCTCTGGTAGACGTAATAATTCAGCCAATTGGTATACAGGTTGTTGGCATGGGCTCTCCACAGCAGAAGCGGACCGTTTTCGGGGTTGTTGTCGCGGTAGTAGTTTTCTGGCATTTCAATGGGGAGACCTTTGCCAAGATCGCGTTTGTACTCGCCGTCCAGAGTGACACGGTCGTATTCCGGGTGACCCATTACAAAAATCTTGCGGCCGTCTTCTGCCATGGCAAGGAAAAGGCCTGCTTCGTCGGATTCTGCAAGGACAGTAAGGTCTTTGCAGGCATGTACATCTTCAATAGGAACTTCTGTATGTCGGGAATGAGGTGCCAGAAATACATCATCGAACCCTCTGACCAGCGGAATTTTGCGGTTCATTACCTTGTGCCAGAAAAGGCCAAACATTTTCTTATCCAGCTTACGTTTCTTCAGTCCATAGAAATGGTAAAGCGCAGCCTGAGCAGCCCAGCACAGGAAAATGGTAGATGTCACATGGGTCTCTGACCAGTCCATGATCTGGGTAACTTCCTCCCAGTAATCAACCTCTTCAAACTCCATCTGCTCTACCGGTGCTCCTGTAATAATCATTCCATCAAACTTCTTATCTTTCAGTTCAGAAAAAGTCTGATAAAATTTGTTCAGATGACTCCTGGAAGTGTTTTTCGCCTGATGGGACTCCACTGCCATAAAGCTTACGTCAACCTGCAGAGGAGTATTGGAAAGGGAGCGAAGAAGCTGAAGCTCGGTTTCCTCTTTCAGTGGCATTAAATTTAAGATCAGAATATAAATCGGACGGATATCCTGGTGCATAGCACGGTTCTCGTCCATAACAAACAGGTTTTCTTTTTCCAGAATCTCCTTTACCGGGAGATCACTTTGTATTTTAATTGGCATTGCAATTTCCTCCTACTATTATACATACTTTTTGTCATTCCTTTCGCTTCGCTCAAGGCACAAGCAAGTTATGAAAAAGTTACTGTTCACTGGTAACGTTCCGCGAGGTGTTTTTTATAAACAAAGTTCACAGAAAACCCGAAAACCTCGTCGCGAGATCATGGGATTGCATGATTTTTATGCATCGCAAAGGGGATTGCTGTGAACGAAGTAAGCAAAAAACACAGATTACCAAAAGGCATTCTGCAAAATATACCGCAAAGTACAACGTACAGATTACCCAAATTTTCTTTTAAACCCCCGCCAGCTCCAGGAAATCCTCCTCCGACAAAATCGGGATTCCCAGTTCCTGTGCCTTCTTGTTCTTGGAAGAAGCCGAGGTTTTATCATTATTGATCAGATAGTCTGTTTTCTTTGTCACAGAGCCGGTCACCTTACCGCCGCGGGCTTCGATAAATTCCTTTGCCTCAGAACGGTTGGAAAAATGCTCCACACTTCCTGTAATAACAAAGGTTTTCCCTGCAAAAACCTGTTCTGCTGAAGTCTCCTCATGAACCAGATGAAGATGACTGAGCAGATGATCCAGCTTCCGATTGTTCTCTGCGTTCTTAAAATAATCTGCCAGACTTCCGGCAATTACCGGACCGATTCCCTCGATCGAGCTGATCTCTTCTTCATCCGCATGGCGGATTTTCTCTATATCATCATCAAAATATTTACAGATCACCTTGGCATTTGCAAGACCGATACCGGTGATCCCAAGACTGTAGATCACCTTGGCAAGAGTGGTCTCTTTCGCTTTCTCCAGACTCGCCATCAGATTATCAAAAGACTTCTGACCAAATCCTTCCATTTCTACAATCTGATCTTTATATTTTCCAATTTCAAAAATATCACCAAAATTATGAATAAATCCCATTGCAATAAACTTCTCCAGAGTTGCCTCTGAAAGTCCGTCAATATTCATGGCATCACGGCTGGTAAAAAGGCTGAAGGACTTAATCTTCTTGGCAACACAGTCCGGATTCATGCAGTATAATGTCTCCACATCGTTTTCCTTGCGGATACGCGCCTCCTGACCACAAACCGGACATTTATCCGGAATTACCAGATTGCTGCTTCTTGTAAGATTCTCTGCAATCTGGGGAATGATCATATTGGCTTTGTACACCTTAATGGTATCTCCAATTCCAAGCTGCAGTTCCTTCACAATGCTGATATTATGCACGCTGGCGCGGCTTACTGTAGTACCTTCCAGCTCCACTGGTTCAAAAATTGCAACCGGATTAATCAGTCCGGTTCTGGACGGACTCCATTCCATATCCAACAGCCTGGTTTCCCGCATTTCATCCGCCCATTTAAAAGCAAAGGAATTTCGTGGAAATTTCGCAGTACTTCCCAGAGACTCCCCATAGGCGATGTCATCGTAGGTCACAACCAGTCCGTCTGATGGAAAATCGTTGTTTACAATTGTCTTGGAAAAATAATCCATGGCTTCATCCAGGCTTACAGAGGTAACCACCTTATACTCCACCACCTCAAAGCCCTGTTTCTTCAACCAGATAAACTGCTGCTCCCTGGAATTGGAAAAATCCACATTCTGGGCACTTACCAGAGCAAAGGCATAAAAACGCACATTTCGTTTCGCCGTGATCTCGTTATTCAGCTGACGCACGGAACCACTGCAAAGATTCCGCGGGTTCTTATATTTGGCATCTGCATCGCCTATAGTCTCGTTGATCCGCTCGAACTCAGAATAAGTGATAATCGCCTCACCCCGAAGCACCAGCTGACCTTTATAAGGGATGCGAAGAGGGATATTCTTAAACACCCTGGCATTGTTGGTAATAACCTCACCAACAATTCCATTCCCCCTTGTTACTGCTTTCACAAGCTCACCGTTCTCATAAGTAAGAACAATGGTCAGACCGTCCAGCTTCCAGGATAAAAGGCATTTGTGATTCCCTATAAATCCACGGAGCACTTCCCTGTCTTTTGTCTTATCAAGGGATAGCATGGGGCTTGGATGTTCTTCCTTCGGAAGTTCATTGACTGCCTCGTATCCTACACGGACAGTAGGACTATTTGTGAGTACAGTGCCGGTTTCTTTTTCCAGCTGCTCCAGCTGGTCGTACAGGCTGTCGTACTCCTGATTGCTCATGATTTCCCTGTCTTCCTGGTAATATGCTTTCGCGGCCTGATCCAGCTTTTCTACCAGTTCTTTCATTCGCTGTAGAGAATTTTCCATGATGTCCTCCTGTTTTACTGTTATAATTGCTACTAGCAGATTTTCTCTGTGAGACAGACTGCTGTTTTTCTGAAATAGTGTGGGAAGCAGCTCGCTTATTTTGCCCTTTTTCTTCTGGAATTGAAGAAAAGGAAATGCTGTCTCTTCCCTGTTTCCTGGAAAATACAGGCGCACTGTCCTGCCTTCTGGCTGCGGGAAGCTGAGAGGAATCTGCAATTCCACGTTCCAGCTTCTTCCACTCCTCCCGGGTGGCTTCTCTGTACCCGCCTTCTTTCAGACCATCTATTGTCAGCTCCATGATTCGTACGCGCTTCAGACTAAGCACCTGATATCCCAGATATTCACACATTCGGCGGATCTGCCGGTTCAATCCCTGGGTGAGAATGATCCGAAAAGAATTTCTCCCTGTTTTTTCCACAAAACACGGGCGGGTAATGGTATCCAGAATAGGAATTCCAGATGACATTTTTTTCACAAACTCACCATCAACTGGTTTATTCACAGTCACCAGATATTCTTTCTCATGGTAGTTTCCCGCACGCATAATCTTATTTACCAGGTCTCCCTGGTTTGTTAAAAGCAAAAGCCCTTCGGATTCCTTATCAAGACGTCCTATGGGATAAATTCGAACCGGATAATTCAGATACTCTGTAACTGTGGTCTCCTGGCGCTGTTTTTTTGTGCTGCACACCACACCTCGGGGCTTGTGAAATAAAAGGAGGACTTTTTCTTCCACTTTTTTCACAGGCTTGCCATCCACAAATACAACTGTATCTGCTGTAATCCTTTCTCCCGGTTCTGCCTTATGACCTTCCACAGTCACCCGTCCGTTCTGGATCAGGCTGTCAGCCTCACGTCTTGAACAGAATCCCGCTTCGCTTAAGTATTTGTTGATTCTGATTTTTTCGTCCATTTTTCCATTATATAGTTTTTCCCGGGCATATGCAAGGCAAACCTTACCCAAAGCTCCGGAAGCTCCAGAACACATTTAAAAAAGCTTTCCCGCAAAGTGTAATGCACATCTTGCAAAAAACCTTCTCCACACACGCTCCAAAGCGAATATTAAGCAGCCAATAAAGAAAATAGAAGCATGCAAAAAAGCCAGGACAATTTCCCCGTCAATACTCTGCAGACACTGTAAATTCTTTTACACTGCCGCAGGCATTACACAGGAAAATCCATCCCGGCTTCCACATTCTTTTCTTATTTTTCCAATAAGAAAAACCTCTTTATTCCGTTTTCAGATCTGAAAACTTCATTTTCACAACACACATAGCTCCCATCATCAGTGCTACACCGATGATCAGGCACAGTGGGCTCTGGATAAAGCCGGCGAAAATGTAAGTTACAAAGGATACCACTGCTGCCACAATGGCATAAGGCAGCTGGGTTGACACATGATTTACATGATCACACTGAGCTCCCGCGGAGGCCATAATCGTCGTATCCGAAATCGGAGAACAATGGTCACCGCAAACAGCACCAGCCATACAGGCAGAGATGGAAATGATCATCAGGTCTCCCGGTGTGTTTTCAAATACATGAACCACAATCGGGATCAGAATACCGAAGGTTCCCCATGAAGTACCAGTAGCAAATGCCAGGAAGCAGGCTACCAGGAATATAATAGCCGGAAGCATATTTACCAGTCCTTCTGCAGAAGACTTCACCATTTCCGCAACAAACTCAGCAGCTCCCAGACTGTCCGTCATACTCTTTAAGGTCCATGCAAAAGTGAGGATCAAGATTGCCGGTACCATGGACTTAAAGCCCTCCGGAATGCATGCCATACAATCGCGGAAGGACAGCACTCTGCGCACCATATAAAGAAGAATGGTAATCACCAGACCGAAAAAGCTTCCAAGCACCAGTCCGACAGAAGCATCACTCTGGGAAAAAGCAGTTACAAAATCTGTACCGCTGAAAAATCCTCCAGTATAGATCATACCGATTACACAGCAGATAACCAAAGAGATGATAGGGATCAGAAGATCCATAACCTTTCCTCTTGGATTCACCGGTCCATCACCTTCGCCAGAAGCATAAGGACGGGCTGCTGTGGTAAACAGATCCCCTTTTAACGCATTGGACTCATGCACACCCATAGCACCAAACTCTTCTTTCATCAAAACCATGGATACCATCATTACAATCGTAAGAAGTGCATAATAGTTATAGGGAATAGCTCTTACAAACACGGACATTCCATCCTCTCCCGGAACAAAACCGCTGACAGCAGCTGCCCAGGATGAGATTGGTGCAATGATACATACCGGCGCAGCTGTGGCATCGATCAGGTATGCCAGCTTCGCGCGTGATACATTGTGCTGATCTGTGATTGGTCTCATAACACTGCCTACCGTCAGACAGTTGAAATAATCATCAATAAAAATCAGCACTCCAAGCAAAATGGTTGCCAGCTCTGCCCCAACTCTTGTCTTGATGTGTTTGCCTGCCCAGCGTCCAAAAGCGGCTGAGCCTCCAGCCCGGTTCATCAGGCAGACCATAGTTCCAAGAATTACCAAGAACACCAGAATACCTACGTTACTGCCGGATGATAACACACTGATCATTCCGCCTGAAAAAATATGGTTAACCGTTCCCTCAAAATTACCGCCAGAGTACAGAAGTGCTCCAACTAAAATTCCAAGAAACAAGGAACTGTAAACCTCTTTTGTGATCAATGCCAGAACGATTGCCACAACTGGCGGTATCAATGACCAGAAAGTAGCGTACACAGCAGGTGTGCCAGCCTCCTCTTCTGCCGCTGCCAGAATAGTCACCGGACATGCCAGGACAAACATCATAACAGCTGCAAAAAGAACAGACAACTTTTTACAATTGTACTTCATTATCGATTTCCTCCCTCTTTTTTCCTGAATACCAGATGACCAGTCACAAACCGGTCAGAGCGTTTTCTTAAAAGCCTCCTCTTCTTTAACGCAAAAAGCCATGAATGCACTCCCATTATGGGGACACATTCATGGCATTTATTCTTCACAGGATCTATACCTTAGATAGCGCTCCACAACAGTGACAGTCTGCCGCATATTCTGCGTCAGCCCAGAACTTCTCTCCTGGCTGAGAAAAAAATCCTTCGGCAGTCTCCCCTTTCATTCCAGCCAGTCTGCCATACGACCCAGAGCCTGTATCTGCGTATGCCCATACTCTGCACACAACCAGTCTCTGCAGCTGAAATTACTGATGAAGCCTGCGCCTCTATCATAACTTCCCATATTCAGTTTATTCACAAACTAAATGTATCAGCTTTTTCCTGTAAATGCAACCCTTTTATTCACAATATTTGAAAATACCGTACTCATTTACCTGACCGATCAGTAAGAACCCTTTTGTTTCCATATACAGCTGCTTCTTTTTGCTTGGAACAGGGAAAACCAGGTAATTGCATTTCAGTCTTTTTGCATTTTTTACTACCTTTTTGATCACCGGTACTTCTGCCACAAGCTGTTTATGGAGCCATCTTGCAGCTTTTTTTCCAGAGGCTCCTTTACCGCCTCTTCCGTAAGGCATTTTGATAGACGGATCATAAACTCTCACATAGGAAGCTATTTTGTCATCCGTTGCCAGGTAAATCTCTTCATTTTCTTCCTTCTGCTCATTGATCAGATTGCAGATGCTTACTACCTCATCAGGAATCTTCTGTACATTCTGAACCTTTTTGTAAAAACCATCTTTATTCAGGCCAGTTCCGCAAAAAGCCAGCACTGCCGCAATAAAAATCAGAAGTATGTACTGCCGTGGTCTGGAAGCTCCCACCTTTTTTATCAGGCAGGTTCCTGCATAAGCTATAAGCGGCACTGCCGGAAGAATCCATAATACTCTCCAGTAAACCGACCGTCCTATACATTTCTGTATAATATAAGCAGTCACCGGACAGAAAAACACAGCAAGAAAAACTACAATATAGCCGGATAAAATTCTGGATCGTTCTTTTTTTCTTCCGAATACCAGGAAATACAAACATGCAGCCAGCAGTAAATAGACATAAAATCCGTTCCCCCAGTATTTCTGCCAGGCATCCAGTGAAGCCAAAAGTGCTCGTTTCATCTCTCCACCTCCTAAAATACCAGAATGTATACCACGCCAAGTATCAGGGATGGCAGACAGCAGACTACACTCTTTAAGAATCTTCTTCCGTCTCTGAATTTCACCAGACTAAGCAGAGCAAATACTCCCATCAGAAGAGGGGCAAGCATGATTCCCATTGAGGAAAACAGACAGCAGGCTCCATTTGCCAGAAAAGCCAGGCTCCATGGATATTCCGGTTTTTCCTGCATAAAAATCTCCATACAGAGCAGAAATAAAAATGGTAAAAATACCCCTGCCAGCACAGCTTTTCCCTGCCAGATCCTGCCCATTGTAAAAATTTCCGAATTGTATACCGAATATCCGCAAAACCACAGGATCACGGCACAAAGGATCATAAAAATCCCCTGTTCTCCAGCCTTTCCCTTGAAGAATATGCGGCTGTACTGAAAAAGCACCACATATGCCAGAAAAACAAATACCGCCGGAAAAACAGTATGTGCCACAATGGCTGGATGAAGTCCTCCGCATAACCGGCTGGTCACAGCAAGAAATGCAGGAAACGGAGAAAGAATGTAACGGCTTGGCAATACATTGTAAGCGGCTCCGGTGTAGGGGTTATATGCATAAAGAGAATCGGTTTCCACCGCGGTAGTGGCTGTTCCTACATAAAAAGCATCATCTTCATCCATATGGGCATAAAGCACCACAACGACAAGCTGGAACAGAATCAGAATTCCTGCCACCACAAGCTCCGGGGAAATTCCAGTCGCTTCTATCCTTCTGCCGCAATATGTGCCAGCGCCTTCACCGGTTTCCTTCTGCCTCTTCTTATAAAGACTCCAGACACCTAGAAATGCCAGCACACCTGCCACCGCTCCATATGTAACGGTCAGCAGATGAAGTGGCTGCTTTGTAAAAATCATGGTAAGGGAAAGCAGCTCTGTAATGGCAAACAGCAGTGTATAACCGGCCAGAAGATATTCACCGCAGGTTCTTTTTTCCCTGCGGAAATAGAATCCCCCTGCCAGGCAGGGAACCACCAGCAGCCAGATCACTGCCAGTATCCCCTTAAAAATAAATCCCATATATTATTTCTCCAGTTCTTTTTTCAGAATTCCCATGGCAACCTTCTCCGATGTGATCGGCAGCTCTCTTACCCGGACACCGGAAGCATTGTAAACCGCATCTGCAATTGCAGGACAGGGAGTATCAATTACCAGCTCACCGATGGACTTGGCGCCAAAAGGACCGCTCTTTTCATAGCTGCTTTCAAACTCAACCCGGATATTTCCAATATCCTCACGGCTTGGGATCTTGTACTGCATGAAAGAATTCTCACGAATCTTACCTTCTTTGGAATACTGCACATTCTCCATAAGTGCCATACCGATTCCCTGGGCAACACCGCCCTCTGTCTGCACACGGGCAAGATTGGGGTTAATAGGAGTTCCGCAGTCTACAACTGCCACATAATCGATCAGGTCAATATTTCCTGTCTCTTTGTCTACTTCCACCTCTGCTGCCCCAACCATATAAGGCGGCGGAGAAATTTGGGAAGAATAGGAGGCAGTCACCTGCATTTCCAGAGTATTTCCGCAGGTTCCCTTATAAGCAATCTCCTGAAGACTGACCTCTTTTTCCCTTGCGTAGACTTTCTTTCCATCAAAGTCTGCTTCCTCAGGACTTACACCCAGCATTTCAGCACCCAGCCGGATAATCCTCTTTTTCAGCTCATTGCAGGCGTTAATAACTGCATTGCCTGTAGCGTAAGTAGTGGCAGATGCATAAGAACCGGAGTCATATGGAGAAACATCCGTATCCACACCAAATGCAACAATATTCTCAAATTCTGTTTCCAGACAGTCGGCTGCCATCTGGGAAAGAATGGTATCACAGCCCGTACCCATATCTGCACATCCAAGGGAAAGTGTATAGGATGCGTCCTCATTCAGCTTCAGGGTTGCGCCTCCCACGTCTACATTGGCAATAGAGGAGCCCTGCATCGCCATGGCAAGACCTACGCCGCGGACTTTTCCATTTCCCATATCACGGCATGGATATTTCTCATCCCAGCCGATCATCTCCTTGGCCCGGGCAAGGCAGCGATCCATCGTACAGCTTGCTGTATGAGTCAGGTTTCCATCATAGTCATACATTGGCTCGCCTTCAATTGGCATATTCAACTCACGGATCCTTGCAGGATCCATATTCATCTTATGGGCCAGCTCATTAACAGCGGATTCCACTGCATAAATTCCCTGTGTGGCACCATATCCACGATATGCACCGGATGCCTGCACGTTGGTGTAAACAACCTCATAGTCAAAAGCATAGGCTTCCAAATTCCGGTACAGGGCAATTGCCTTATGACCTGTAAGTCCGATGGTTGTAGGACTGTGATCTCCGTATGCACCAGCATTGGAAAGCGCCTCTACTTTAATTCCTCTTACGATTCCGTTCTCATCTGCACCAACTTTTACGTGTACTTCCATCTCATGACGGGGAGAAGCGCAGATTAAAGATTCATAACGGCTGTAAACGATTTTGGATGGACGTCCTGTCATCCAGGTAACAATTGCCGGATAAATTTCACAGACCTCTGTCTGCTTGGCTCCAAAGCCGCCGCCAATACGAGGCTTGATCACGCGGATCCTGGAGGATGGGATTCCAAGGGCATTTCCAAGGATTCGGCGAAGGTGGAACGGTACCTGTGTGGAGGAAACCACATTCAGCCTGCCGAAATAATCCTTGGTACAATATGTGCGGAAGGTCTCCATCATACACTGCTGATCAGCCTTTGTGTGATAAACTTCATCTACTGTATATTTGCATTCTGACAAAACCTTGTCAATATCTCCCATTTCCTCATGGCCTTTTGCCGCAAGGTTCCGCTTGTTGTCCGCACCAACCGGGAACTTGGATTCCCAGTCCTCTTCCGGGTGGACCAGAACCGGATTATCCTTAGCTGTATGCATATCAAGAACCGGTGTTTCCACGCGGTATTTCACTTTAATGCGCTTCATGGCAAGGTCTACAGCTGCTTCTGTTTCTCCTGCCACAATTGCCACTGCATCCCCTACGAAACGAAGATGCTGATCCAGGATCATTCTGTCATAAGGACTGAACTCCGGATAGGTCTGTCCGGCAGAGGCGAAACGTCTCTTTGGAACATCTTTCCAGGTAAGGATCAGGGCCATTCCTTCTACCTTCATGGCTGTGTCCGTCTTGATCTCTTCCACCCAGGCATTGGCATAGGGACTCCTTAAGATCTTGATGATCAGGCAGTCCTTTGGTGCCAGGTCGTCTGTGTAGACTGGCTTTCCGGTCACCAGAGCCATGGCATCCTTTTTCTGCAAAGACTTATTTACATAGCTCATGCCTGCACCTCCTTCTCCTGGATATTTCCGTTTTTCTTATATTCCAGATATTTCAGGATACTTCTGGTCTGTCCAACAAAACCGGAGCAGCGGCAAAGATTGCCTGCCAGATATTCCTTAATCTCTTCTTCGGTTGGATCTTCCAGTTCTTTTGTCATCGCAAGTACATTCATGATAAATCCCGGATTACAGAATCCGCACTGCTCTGCGCCTTCATTGGCAAGAAAAGTTCCAAATTCTTCAGCTTCTGCCTGAAGTCCCTCCATGGTGGTGACCTTTTTGCCGTCAATACGGGCGGCAAGGACACTGCAGGACAGCATTGGCTTGTCATTTACCAAAACGGTGCAAAGACCGCAGTTTGCAGTTTCACAGCCTCTTTTTACACTGTAGCAGCCAAGGCTTCGAAGAAACTCCAGAAGCATGGTGTCAGGACTGATTTCCGCTTCCTTTTTGGCTCCATTCAGCCAGAAATTAATTTTCATCTGTCATACCTCCCACTGCTTCTAATGCTCTTCTTGTGAGAACCTTCACAAGAAGGGTTCTGTACTCTGCGCTGCCTCGCATGTTTCCAAAGGTAGGAACCTTCCGTGCTGCATAGTCTGCAAATTTCTGAACCGCTGTCTTCTTCTCTTCCGAAGACATGGTTTCCATGCCTGCAAGGAGACCTTCTTCGTCTTCCAGAAGAAATGCCTTCGCCGGACGGGCACCGTAAACCGCTCTCACGCCATTCTCAGACAGCCTGATACAGCATGCCAGTACCGGGAAATCGGTCTTGGTATTACGATGGCTTAAATAGGCAACCTTCAACGGAGTTTTCTTTATGATAATGCGTACCAGAATATCTCTGTCTTTTGGCATTTTCACAAAATCAGAAAGACAGACTCTGCCGCCTTTAAAAAGTTCCACCTCTGTATCAAGTGCCAGAAGCATGGTGAGTACATCAGAAAAGCCGAAGCGTCCCCAGATACTTCCGCCTACAGTGGCGCAGTTGCGGAACTGTACGCCTACAATATGGCGCAGGCTTTCTCTTATGGCACCTTTCGTATATGTATGAAGTCCCTGATGAAGTTCCAGATCCCGCAATGGGGTCATACAGCCAATCACAAATTCACTTTCTGTTTCTGTGATGGTATCCAGACCAAGCCCGGAAAGATCAATGGCTGTGGTTACAACACGGTTACCCATTTTCAGCCACACCATGCCGCCAAGCACACAGGCAGTCCGCTTCTGGTTCAGCTCATAAGCCTGTTCCAGAGATTCTGCTTTCACATAATTTTTTATTTTGAGCATGTTCAATTCCTTTCTCATATTGTATCACTGCTCATCGTTTTCCAAATACGCTTTTCCAGAGCGTGTTTGAAAAAGGCTTTCTACAATCTGTACATTCAGTGAACAGCAATCGTATTGCTACTTTTAGTATAACAAGAAAGGGTTCAAATTTCCAGCGAAATGACATATTCAGAATATTTTTTTGTTTTGATTTTATGCAAATTATATAGATATTTTCATACAATTATGTTATAATGCGAAAAAGAACAGAAAATAGTTTTCATAAACTATTTTATAACAAAATTATTTACAAATCCACCACAAAAGGAGGCGCCGTTTATGAGTAACCGTGTTATAACAATCAATCGTATGTTTGGAAGTAATGGACGTATTATTGGAAAGGCTCTTGCGGAGGAACTGGGATTTAAGTTCTATGATAAGGAGCTGATCGAAATGGCCAGCAGGGAGAAGAATATTCCTTTTGATGAGTTTGCCAGAGTAGATGAGAGAAAAGCCAGCCAGTGGCTGTATCCGGTGGATTACGAGCTGCAGATGAATCCGGAATACCATTTTGTTCCCATGAATGATGTGCTTTACGATCTGCAGAAGAAGATCATTTTGGAGGCAGCCGAAAAAGAGAATTGCGTGATCGTTGGGCGATGTGGCAATTATATCTTACAGGATAATAAAGATAAGCATCTGAGTCTGTTTATCTATGCTCCGTTTGAGGACCGTGTGAAGACGGTGATTGCACGTACCGGCCGGGAGGAAAAGAGTGTAAGGAAGCTGGTGAAACGTACGGATAAGGAACGCCGGGCTTATTATGAGTATTTTACGGATACTAACTGGCTGGATATGCTGCAGTATGATCTGTGTATTAACAGCAGCAGGGTGACGAAGGAAGAGATTGTGGAGATGGTGAAGAAGTTGATCTAAAGTGTATAGAAAGACAGCCCCGTTTTTGGCGGGGCTGTGATTTTTTGCTATTTAGTTGATTAAAAGTTCTTCAATGCGGACGCATTTGGACAATGTGTATTACTCACTCGCCGGCGCAACG
>NZ_JBCOME010000080.1:0-14873 GCF_040924365.1 Ruminococcus sp. 1001136sp1_2201st1_G3_2201SCRN_220225
AGACCGGTAATTTTGATTAGCTGTCAGCTAACAAAAATCGGATTGCGTTAGCTGGAAATTGATCATTTTGAATGGAATTTTATGTCACGAACGTGATTAGAAAATAACAAAAGCGTTCGTTGTCAGCTAATCCAGCTAACATTTTCGAACGCTTTGAAGCCCGTCCATAAGAGGATTTGAACCTCCGACCCCTCGCTTAGGAGGCGAGTGCTCTATCCAGCTGAGCTATATGGACACATGCCGCAACCCCTTGATTTTACTGGGTTTCTGGGATTTTTCCCTTCGGCCATATATAAGATTATCAACTCTTTTTCGAGTTGTCAATCTACAGATTTTTTCGAGTTGGTAACATTAGAACGCTCCCCAATTGGGGGAATGCTTTGTTGTCACCCTTAGCATTTTTCAGAATAGATTCGAACTGAAAGTTGTTTTTCATTTTTCCCTTTGGGGAATGCCTCGGCTTTCTCTTAGGAGGACCCCGTTATATCCATTTAACTAAGGAGACAAATGCCGTATTTCCGGGCTTTTTCGACCCTTTGGCTCCGGCTGCCATCATCTATAATTCTATCACTTCTGTGATGAACTATCTCTTTCTTATCTCTTCTGATTTTTCAGATTTCGCTTCCTTAAGTGACCCTCAAACGCTACCCTTTTTCTTCAAAAGGGTTCCGCCATGGTTCTACCTTAGGAGGCACTTGTTCTATCCATTAAACTAACAGGACTAATACCGGATTTTTGGCTTAAAATCAAGGTTTTCAGCCATTTCAACGGCATTGGATTTTATGATTTAAAACTGACTTGCGTCAGCTGAATCAATCTTATATGATGAAATTTTTTGGTATGAAGCTATCGCCTTTTCCAAAAACGCATGTCCTCTTAATTGTGACATCACATAACAGAATCGAACTCAAATTCATTTTTCTGTTATACGCCGAGGCGATAACTCTGGTCACCGCTTAGGAGGCACTTGTTCTATCCATTAAACTAACAGGACAAATCTGTAGCTTCAATTGTACTATAATTACACACAAATTACAAGACTTTTCTTCTGTTCCGCCCTTACAATGGTTACTGTTCGTTAGAGCATGTTTGAAAAAAGCTTTCTACAAGATGTGCATCACGAAGCAGTTACCACTTCTGAAATATAAATTGATGCACTATACGGTTGGCATCTGTATACTTGTAAGAGCTTTGGCACAGTGCTAGAATAGTAAAAGTTGTATTTTTCAAATAGATTTTTAATTACCAGAAGGAGACCTCAGCCATGCAGCAGGAATTCATTACAGTAACCTTCAATCGCACGAAGATCGCGATCCGATGTGCAGACATTCTCTATGTGATCATGTCAGATGATCATTGCAGGATTCATATGTTTGATGGAAACGTGTATCGTTGCCGAATGACACTGAAAGAATTAAAGAAACAATTGAATGAAGAATTTATTGAGGTAAAACGTGGCTGTATGGTAGCTGTATCTGCAATCAGTGATATTGGAGACAGGATTTTGCTGTCTAATGGTGAGAAAATTTGCTATACAAAACGTAAAAAAAGGGTGCTCAGAGAAGAACTGCAGAAAAATCAGGAGCTTATAATTGCAAAAATCAGTAAAAAAAAGCTGCCGCTGACAGCAGAAGAATATCGCAAATATTATAAAATATGTGATGCTCTCCCTTTTGCATTCACGGATATAGAAATGGTATTCAATGAAGAAAAAAAGGCAGTGGACTGGATCTTCCGCTATGGGAATGAAGCGTTAGCTGCCCTGGAAAAGCAGCCCTTAGACAAGATGATCGGAAGTTCCTTTTCCAGTCTTTTTTCCAATATGGACGCAAAATGGCTTCATGTTTATGAACGTGCCACCTTGTATGGTGAAACACTGGAAATCATGGATTATAGTCCTGAAA
Source organism: Ruminococcus sp. 1001136sp1_2201st1_G3_2201SCRN_220225 (assembly GCF_040924365.1). Taxonomy (NCBI): domain Bacteria; kingdom Bacillati; phylum Bacillota; class Clostridia; order Eubacteriales; family Oscillospiraceae; genus Ruminococcus; species Ruminococcus sp. 1001136sp1_2201st1_G3_2201SCRN_220225. Next base: position 1,905 of record NZ_JBCOME010000080.1, read on the forward strand.
TAGATACGAATCTGAAAATTATATGTTTTCCTACATTTCCGGGACACTGTGGATGCATTTTGTTTAATGCAGACAAAATGAAATCTATAAGTGAAGAAAATCATCTGGTCAGATTGGTTGAAGTTTCCATGAAAAGTAATTCCTCTAAATAACAAATGTCGTTTTACCGCTTATTAGGTTGATTTACCGCAATAGAAATGTTATTTCTCTATAATTCGATTGTTCCCCTGATACATTCATGCTATATTTTTATTAGATATTGTTTTTTGCAAGCAATTAAGATTTACAGCAGAAAATATCTGATTTTTTTGCAGAACAAGGGGGAAAACGTATCATGAAAAGAAAAAAAGCAGTTACTTTGACTACCGCTGCATTGGCACTTACTATGGCTGTTTGTGGCAGTTCCACCGCAATTGCCGCATCAGAATTAACAGCAGAAAGCAAACCAGCCACCCAGTATACCATTGATGCAAATCAGGAAGTTTATGCATTGCTGGATTTCGAGGATACTGAGGAGTTTGAAAATGCTACAAAAGGTCTGATTGCGTCTCCGGATACTCTGGATATTTATGATGAGAACGGGAAGCTTATATGGAGTCAGACGGCATATGCTTTTCTGGATCAGGATGCTCCGGATACAGCGAATCCAAGTCTTTGGAGAGATACACAGCTGAATCATATTTATGGTCTTTTTGAAGTAACCGATGGAATCTATCAGGTGCGTGGCTATGACATGTCAAATATCACCTTCATAAAAGGTGATACGGGATGGATTGTAGTAGATCCACTGATGAGCATGGAATGTGCGGCAGCGGCTTTTTCCCTGGTGGAAGAGAATCTGGGCACTTTTCCTGTAAAGGCAGTGATTTACAGCCATTCCCATGTTGATCATTTCGGTGGAGTCAGGGGAATTATTTCAGAAGAAGATGTACAATCCGGTGATGTGCAGGTAATTGCACCGGAGGGCTTTGAGAAGCATGCTGTCAGCGAGAATATTTATGCAGGTACTGCCATGGGGCGCAGAGCAAGCTATCAGTATGGAACCATGCTTGAGGCCAGTGAAACAGGAGCTCTTGCCATTGGTATTGGCATGGGGCAGTCCAGGGGCAGTACAAGTTATATTTCTCCTACACTTGAAATCACAGAAACCGGTGAGAAGCATACTATTGATGGAGTGGAAATTGAATTTCAGCTTACTCCGGGTACCGAAGCACCGGCGGAGATGAACTTCTGGATTGGATCGAAAAATGCTTTGTGGATGGCTGAAAACTGTACAGGAACACTCCACAACCTGTATACACTCCGCGGAGCCCAGGTACGTGACGGAAACGCATGGGCAGAGTACATTATGGAATCTCTGGCACTTTATGGTGATCAGGCAGATGTAGTATTCCAGTCTCATAACTGGCCACATTGGGGAAAGGATATTATTCAGGAATATATGACCAATACTGCAGCTGTGTATAAGTTTATTAACGACCAGACATTGCTTTACATTAATGAAGGTTATACGGAGACAGAGATTGCTAATATGATCCAGCTTCCCAAGGAGTTGGAGAAAGTCTGGTATACCCGTCAGTATTATGGCACAGTTTCTCATAATTCGAAGGCAGTATATGAGAAATACATGGGGTGGTATGACGGTAATCCTGTCCATCTTGCTGAACTTACACCATCGGATTATGCACAAAAGCTGGTAGAATATTTCGATGACACAGATGCGGTTCTTGAAAAAGCAAAAGAAGATTTTGCAAAGGGAGAATATCAGTGGGTTGCCCAGATTACCAATACGCTGGTTTTTGCTGATCCGGAAAATATGGATGCACGTTATCTTTGTGCAGATGCATTAGAGCAATTGGGGTATCAGGCAGAATCCGGTCCATGGCGCAGTGCTTACCTTTGTGCGGCACAGGAGCTGCGAAACGGTACAAATACCGATGATGCAACGCGAGGCAATGGTAACGGTGATGTTATTTTACATATGACACCTGAAATGATTTTGGATTATCTGGGAATTCTTGTAGATACAACGAAGGTTCCGGATCTGACGTTTACAGCAAATCTTATATTGCCGGAAGGTAATTATGTACTCCGCGTGAAAAATGGCGTACTTCTTTATCAGAAAGATACACAGGATGCGGATGCTGATGTGACATGGACTACCAAACGTGCCGGACTGCTGTCTATTATTCAGAAAAACGCGGAAAATGTTGCAGCTTTGATCCAGCAGGAGGGTGATGAGACCTGCCTGACACGATTAATGGATGCAGTTACGGTTACCTCAGAGTATAAATATTTTAATATTATCGAGCCATAAAATTTTTACGTAGAAAAACATGGTTTTGTAAATAACTATACCAATCGCGTAGGATGTGGATGCACTGGACACCTGGGCGGCACCAGCCATTACAGAGATTGATCCGGCAAACGTGAATTAATATTTCCACAGGATACATTTATCAAGTAAAAAAGGATCCCTCGCAAGGTAGAAGGCTAACAAGCCTCGACCTTGCCGGGATCCTTTCATTTACATTCCTTTCATTTTAAAATCAGCTTTCCCATTCTGTTTCACCTTATACAAAGCCATATCTGCGCTTTTACAAAGAGACATAACGTCTTCTCCCTGTTCCGGAAATGCAGCTCCGCCTGCGCTGGCTGAAAGCTCTACAACCTCTCCTGTAGGCAGTGTAAGCTGCGAAATCATCCTCTGAAACGTTTCCATATAAGTCCGCGCCATTTCCCCTGTAAGATTCTTCAGGTAAACCACAAATTCATCACCGCCATACCGGCCGATTATGCTATCCTCCGGGAAACAGCTTTTCATAGTTTTCGCAAAATGCTTCAGGCAGAAGTCTCCATTGTTATGACCGTAAGTATCATTATAAATTTTAAAATTATCTACATCAATAAAGATGAAGATGCCTGGCGTTTTTTTACGCAATTCTTCTTCCACGGCAATCTGAAAAGCTCTACGGTTCAGAATTCCGGTAAGAGGATCTGTAGTAGACAATCCCATGTATATTTTCTTATCTTTTTTCTCCAACAGCACAAGGGTCAGCATGTACAGTATCGTGAAGCCTACCAGAATACTTCCATATACTCCGCCCCAGGCGGAAAACTGCTGGGTAATATCAGAAATATTCTTATTTGTCAGTTCAACGATCACATACCAGCCTGGCATAACAGAAATACTTCTATAGGAAATTGTAGATTCCTCTCCTCTGATAATAGCGGAAAATCTCCCATCCTTCTTTCCGGAACGCATGTCCTTTATCCACTGGTTGTAGGAATAACCTGCATCATACTGGAAATACTTCTGCTGAAGCAAAAGATTGTTCCAACTGCCAGACGTGCCGGAATTGTCACTAACACAGGTAATAAAATTTTCTGAATCGGCCTTTAACAGATGAATGCTGATCTTGCCCTGAAGAAGCTCATACTCACCCAGCTGTCTGAGATTTTCGATCATAATCGACACATAAAGTGTATGAACCAGTGAAGTATCCCCTACTGGCACAAAAACAGTCATGGTCATATTTCCAGTTCTGCTGGACTGGTAAGGATCCGAGTTAAAAGAAGTATCTGAAGCCAACGCCGCCTCATCCAGCTTCTTCTTTTTGATATCGGAAACAGCGCAGCTGCTGCTGCCATAAATTTCGCCATCATTCATAATAAAACCAATATCACCGAAAACAGTCTTGTCAAGATTTTTCTCCAGCTGTTCCAGGATTTCCTCCGGCTGGGCATTTTCCATAGACCGGATCATCTTTATATCTTCCTGTACATAGTTCTGAAGATATTCCATAGAATCATTCATCTTTTCCGCGTACAGGCCTGTGATCAGCTCCAGATGCTCTGTATTGAAATTCCGCGCAATTCTGCTCAGGTGAAAGTATGCCGCCACGATAATGACAAGGCAGACTGCCAGATACAAAGCCAGCAGGACTTTTCTTTTTGTTTTATTTTTTCTTCGATCTTTCATGAGACAGCATTCTCCATAAGGTAATCAGAATCAACCATAATGACTCCGGTATCAAAATACTTCTGCTCTGATTTTTCTCCCTTTATAAGAGAATTCAGGGAAAGCATTCCCAGATATCCCATCTGATCCTGTTTCTGCAGCACAGTCACTGCATGATATTCCGGATTCTGAAGCATCTGTTTCGTTTCGTCCGCCAGGTCAAAACCCACCAGCACCACATCTGTTCTTTCTTCTTCGAAAAGAGTATTTACGATGCCGACAGTAGATGTGTTATTGCAACCGAAAAAGCCCTTTATATCTGCATTTTCTCTTAATAATACAGCGGCATCCGATTGTGCCTTTTTCGTATCACCACCATTAACTCTTATATCCTGAACGATTTCCCACTGCTCCGGTGCATTGCCCGCCCAGAAATTTAGGAATCCGGAAACACGATTTACCATTGCCTGTGAACTATCCGATGACAACTGGATTCCCACTTCCAGTGGGTCTGTCGGTGAATTTCCTGCATCATACAGCAACTCCAGCATTTCTTTCGCTGCCATTTCTCCGGCATCTATATTATCTGTCATGTAACAGGCGTCAAATTCGCTGCTGTTAATAGAAGAATCAATAAGTACTACCGGAATATCCTTTTCCCGTACCTTCTGACAGCTGTCTGCCAGTGAATTGGAATCTGCCGGAGCCAGCAGGATTCCGTCAGCGCCTTGCTCCATAGCCTGGTTCATCAGATCAATCTGACCGGAAATGTCAGTTTCGTTATCAATTCCACCAAGATAAACCGCTTCATCCAGTTTTTTTGCAGCTTCTGTTATACCATCTATTACTTTCTCCCAATAGGCACCATGATAATTTTTCAGAATAACATAGATTTTCTTATCGCTTTCCGGATTGGAAATACAGGTGTAGTCCACCACAGCGGGCTGCTCTGCTGCCTCCTCCAGGTTTGCCTTCGAACTACCCGAGCAGCCTCCCAGCAGAATAGATGCCACTCCCATAAAAAACAACAGATATGCTTTCGCTCGTCTCATTTTTTCCCAGTACTTATACCCAAAATTATAACGCTTACAGCGCAGATATTAAATAGTTACCAGATATTTTACATTTTTGCATATATTTTTTGTGTATATCTGATATATTATATGCCTGATGTATAAGGGCTGTCAATGTCTATTCATCACGATTCCCAGTCTGCATCCTCCGTTTCTGATTTCTGTTATCTATTTTTCATACTCCTTAACCTTCTTTTCATACTCTTCCTGGTTTTCTATTACATGTTTTACAATATGTCCATGGCTTTTCTTCTTGGCAGCCAGATTCCGGCCAGGACGTTCGGCATATTGATCTTCGGGAATCTCCAATGCATTTGCCACGGCATGAATAATTCCGTTGCTGCTGTATGTGGCTCCGCTGACAGCATCAATGTTCAGACTTTGTTCCTCTTTCATCTCTTCAATTACAACTGGCGCAGCTTTGAAAAAATATTCTTCTGTGTCACAGTATGAGAAGATGGAAATATCCGTTACCTGCTGATTTTCCACAGTAACCTGAACTTCTACATCACCACGAAAGGCATCGGCAGATCCTGTATATACGCCATCGACAAGGTTCCGGAAGCGGCCTGCAGAAATAAATTCAGCCTTGTCCGCAGCTTTATCATCAGAACCATTCTCCACAGTCTCTGAAGTTCCTGCCTCCTTCAAAGCATTCTGTACAGCCTGAATCAGCCCCTTACTGCTATATGTAGCACCGGATACGGTATCTGCATTCGTATTCTGCTGTCCGATTATTGCAGAAAAGATTTCAGCTTTCGCTTTTTCCATATAAGACTTGTCATCCTCATAACTATCCAGTGTAAGACTGGTTATTTTTCCGTCCGCCACACTTACAGTGACACGCATCGCTCCACGATAGCCCTCACCTGTTCCAGTATAAGTACCGTCTTTATATCTGAAACCTTCAACAACACCGCCTGCTATATTTCTATCCTTCGTATAGCTTCTCGCCGTAAGGAGCCGGGAAGCCCCAATCATCACACACGTGAGCAATACTCCGATCACCATTCCATATTTAATTCCAAAATGCGCATTTCCTTTCGGACACCAGCTAATGCACTGCTGGCACACAATGCACTCTCCACCTGTAACTTGTTCCTTTTTCGTAAAATCAATTCCCATGCTGCATTTCGCAGTACACAAAGAACAGGCACTGCATTCTCGTCCGGGCTTTTCGATTTTCAAAAATGCACCTCTGGAAATCAGTGCATACACCGCTCCCATTGGACAGAAATATCTGCAAAAGAATCTCTTTACCAACACTGATCCTGCCAAAATCACCAAGAGTAAAATCCCCCCCACCGAGCACAAAGGCTTCACTCCCGGCCAATGTCCAGGCACAATATACTGGCCAAATATTTCCCACGGACCTTGCTTTTTCCAGGTCAAAACACCACTCCATATAAATATTACAAAATAAACAAGTACTCCATATTTTGCCAGTTTCAGAACTCTGTCAGCTTTCTTGTATATTTCTGGATTTCTGTTCCGCCTCCAGCTGCCTTTTCCCAGCTTCCGCGCTGCAAACCACAAGAAATCCTGCACAGCTCCAAAGCTGCAGAAAAATCCGCAAAAAAATCTCCCCACCAGTACACTTCCTGGCACTGTCGCGATTAGTACATACACCGAATACCTGACACTCTCCCAGGAAATACTTCCAGCATAGATCTGGGAAAAAATATCTCCAATAGCTGTAAATCCTGTTACGAACAGTTCTGGGATTAAGATAAACGACAGTAGTTGGATAACTATTTTTATCCAGTTGTTCTTTCTATTTTTCATTTTTTAGCTGCTTCTTTTTGTAGGCTATCTTTTTTCAACTGCTTCCAAAATTTCCATTTCACAAACACCGAAAGTCTATCAATAATCATAAAAAAGCACTCCTTTCCAAGTAATAGTATACTCAAAAAAGAATGCCTTTTCTATCATTTTCACATTATTTCTTCACTTTACCGAAAGCTATACATCATCCCAACAACGCCTTCATAATCCCCGCATAGCACACCGACACATTTATCAGATCTTCCACCTCCGCATACTCATCAATGGTATGTGCCAGATTTTCTCTTGCAGGTCCCATTCCAATAGTACGTATGCCAGCTTCTCCTGCATAATGGCTTCCATTTGTACAAAAATTGTAGGTAGTTACCTTTGGAGAAAATCCCTCTTTTTCCAGTTCGGATTTTATTTTTGCTACCCACTCCTCTTCTGCGCCAAACAGCCAGCCTGGGAAAAAGCGTTCTCCCTGGATTTTTTCTCCGGTGTAGCATTCCTCTTTTCCCACTGCATAAGAAACTTTATAGGAAAACTGCGGATCCTTTTTCTTCAGCTCTTCCATTTTTTCAATGATTGGCTGAAGCACGCTTTCCTTGGTTTCACCTACCAGAAGTCTGCGGTCATAGGTTGCACGGCAGTATTCCGGAACAACGGAGGCTCCTGGATATGGGGAAGATTTTACGTCTGTCAGCTCCAGGATTCCTTTTCCCAGTTTATCCTGGACAGGCGGCTCGATCTCGCGGATAGCCTGAATGGCCTCACACATTTTATATACTGCATTTACGCCCTTTTCCGGGTTTGCTGAATGTGCCGGTACGCCAAAGGTCTCAACCACAATTTCCGCACGGCCACGCTGGCCTACCTTCAAATTCATTTCAGAAGCTTCACCAATTACCACATAATCCGGTTTCACTTTCTCACTTATTTTTCGCGCAGCAACACCTTCGAAGCATTCTTCATGCACAACACCGGCCACATATACATCTCCGGCAAAATTTTTCCCATTTTCCACCGCATATCTATGCGCAGCAACTGTAAATGCGGCTACCGCACCTTTCATATCAGCAGCTCCTCTGCCATAAAGCTTTCCATCTTCAACAACTGCATGAAATGGATCATGTTTCCAGTCCTTTAAATTTCCAACTGGAACCGTGTCTATATGTCCATCAAACAGGACTTTCGAACCAGAATTTTTTCCTTTAATATGACCGATCACATTTCCGTAGCAGTCAGTTTCTATCTCATCGAAAACACCGGTCTCTTTCATATACGCCTTTAAAGCTTCCGCCGCTTTATCCTCATGTCCTGAATAGCTCTGACAGTTTATCAGACTTTTGGCCAGCTCAATTACTTTTTCGTCCCATTTTTCACTCATGGCCTATTGCTCCTCCTCGTCCGTCTTCGTACGGATCATTGCCTCCAGAATTTTTACACAGCCTTCGATTCCAAAAGTCTCTCTGTTTATGGTAAGATCTTTCTTTTTCTTATGACTCCATTTTCCCATAGAATAAAAACGATAATAATTATCTCTGGCCGCATCCATTTTTCTTACCAGTTTCTTAGCTTCCTTGGCAGAAATGTGATGTTTTTTCATAATGTTATCTATTCGAAAGCTCTCCGGAGCATAAATAAACACGCTCAATACATCCGGCTCATCGTGAAGCACATAATCTGATAACCTGCCTATGATGATACAGGATTCCTTTGCATACAGGTCTCTCATGATCTGTGCTTCCTGATGAAAAAGCTTATCCTCCTGTGCAGAATTAATGCGTCCGTTTCCAAGATAAGGATCCATAAAACGCCGTTCCACGTTTTCGTCATATCCACACACAGAATTAACATCCACTCCTGATTTTGCAGCTGCCCTGGCAAGCAGTTCTTTATCATAGAGCTTTACTCCCAGACGTTCTGAAAGTACTTTTCCTATTTCATGACCTTCTGCACCGAATTCACGGCTGATAGTCAGTACAAAATGCTTTCCCATGATTTTCCTCCTGGATTTTAAGTTTTTCTCAAAATTCTACGAACTACTGTTTTCATTTTGCACAAATTATATTTTCGCTTTTCTGTTAGAGCGTGTTTGAAAAAGTGCCACGTGAAACATTACTTGCAAACAGTAATTCTTATGATACCTTATACAAGCTCTCGTTTTTTTCCTTTTCTATCTCCTGTTTTTCATATATCTTTTCCACATATTTGCTGGTAAAAGCACGCATTACAGCAAAGTAACCTAAACGAAAGCAAATCCTGTCTCCAGTCTTAAATTCTTTCTCGCAATCCGTCACATCCACAATCAGATGATCGCTGCTGGCTCCGATGATTTCCACGCCTTCATCTACCGGCCACATGGTTTCTACGTCAACATCCTGTCTGCCAAGGGCACAGATGGCTCTCTTTCGAATTCCCCTGTCTGTAAAAACAGGCACATGACCATAACTGTCCGCACCAATCTTTCCGATCGGCATAGACGGCTTTTCTTTAGATTCAATGATCTCAGCTTCCATGATAAATGCGTCGTTGCTGGTTCCCGGCAAATACTCATAGTTTGTCCGTTCTCTGCCAAACAGCACGGACTCACCAAGACGAAGGTTATTGATTCCTTCCGGAATTCCATTTTCCAGCATTAGGTGAATGGTCGCAGAATTGCCACCGCTGATACATACAGATGCATCGTATTTCTTTGCCAGACCAAGAAGCCGGTTCATTTTTTCCTCATCAGACTGTACAAAAGAAAAACAGGTCAGATTTGTACCAAGTCCATACAAATCCAACCCCTTTGCCTGCTTTGCATAGTTTATCGCTTCTGCCAGATGTTCTTCTTTAAAATAGCCTTCACGCAGATCGCCCAGATCCACCATCAGAATTACTTTGTGTTTCTTTTTCAACTGTATGGCCTGTTGGTTAAGTGCTTTCAGTGTCTCAAGCTCAGAGTTTACCGACACATCACAGAACTGCACCACTTCTCTCGCCTCAGATATGGATGGCATACGGATCAGCCACTTTTCACAAGACAGATTTCCATAATTTCTGATATTTTCAATTCTGGAATCTCCCAGCCTTTTTATCCCCTGATTCACCAGAGTCTGAGCAATCCTTTCCTCGCCGCCAAAAACTTTGGTTACACCAGTTATTTCTATATGATGTTTTTCAGTCAGATTTTTCATGACTCTTGCATTCTCTGCAATTTTATCCAAATTGATATGTATGCATGGATACAACTTTGACCACGCTCCTTATTAGATGATATGAGTGGCCCAAACTCTTCTGCCGTCCTGTCCACTGCAGTTTTTTACTTATTTAATGCCACAGATTTCAAATGAGGCCGGCAGATAAAAACACACTATGGTGCATAGCTGCCAGCTTTCATAACAATATTGACTGAGCATAGATACTCATTTTTAATTTACAGCACACTTGCAAGGAAGTTCCTGCATCTTTCCGTCTTCGGATGTGCAAACATTTCTTCCGGTTTTTCCTCTTCTACAATGTAACCGTCATCCATAAAAATGATTCTGTCCGCAACATCTCTTGCAAATCCCATTTCATGTGTAACCACAACCATAGTCATACCTTCCCTGGCAAGCTCTTTCATAACATCCAGAACTTCTCCAACCATCTCCGGATCCAGTGCACTGGTAGGCTCATCAAACAGCATAATCTTCGGGTTCATTGCAAGCGCACGGGCAATTGCCACACGCTGTTTCTGACCACCTGATAAGGTTACAGGATACACATCCTTTTTATCCAGCAATCCAACTCTGTCCAGAAGCTGTTCTGCCTTTTTTACAGCCTCCGCTTTTGACATTTTTTTCAGCATAGTTGGTGCCAAAGTCATATTCTGCAGCACAGTATAGTTTGGAAAAAGATTAAAATGCTGAAATACCATTCCGATATTTTCACGGAACTGATTGATTTTCTTAATCTCAGAAATATTTTCTCCAAGAATCACTATATCGCCATCCTGCTTCTCTTCCAGTTTGTTCAGACATCTGAGCAGGGTGGATTTTCCGGAACCGGACGGTCCGATCAGGCAAATCACTTCGCCCTCTTCTACATTAAAGGAGATGTCCTTCAGAACTTCCAGATCTCCAAATACTTTATGTAAATGTTTTACCTCGATAATTGCCATAATTCATTTCTCCTAACGTTTATCATAGCTGAGTCTGCGCTCTACCTTCTTGGAAAGCCATGTCAGAGCTGTAATCAATACAATATAAATGATTGCGGCATAGGAATATAATTCAAAGGCTTTGTAGTTTCTTGCAATAATGGTTTTGGCAGTCATTGTCAACTCATTAACACTGATTGCGGAAAGAATTGCAGTATCTTTCAGACTGCTGATAAACTGGTTCATAAGAGACGGGATCATAATTTTTACCGCCTGTGGAAGAACAATTTTTCTCATAGTCTGAAAATAGCTTAAACCAAGACTTCTCGCTGCTTCCATCTGACCATAATCAATGGCCTGAATACCTGCCCGGAAAATTTCTGCCATATATGCAGAAGCATTAATTCCCAGAATAATAATTGCAGCCAGCACCAGGGTCAGGGAGTTTTTGATTACGCCAAAATACAAAAAAAGCGCCAGAATCATAAGCGGAATACCTCTTATAATTGTGATATACACACTGGCAATCTTCTGTAAGATACGACTATTGCTGATAGAAAAAATACAAAGTATAATACCAAGCGCCACCGCCAGGAGAATACCAAAAATCGCTATTATAATTGTCAGTTTCAGACCTTCCATCAGCCGTGGAAAGTATTCAACAAAATTAGAAAAATAATCTGCCATATTGTACCTCTTTATTATCGGATTTCTTTTTGTTTCCCTTTAAAAGTTCCTTTTATTGCTGTTTGCTCCATTCAGCCCAAATATTTTCCGCAACATTACCTGCAAACAGCATCCATTTTTCAATAAGTTTGTTTTCCTGTAAAAAGTGCAAGGGAGAACGCTTTTTATATGCGTTCTCCCTTGAATGCCTTTTTACGATTCAGTTTTTACTTTTCAATGATTATTTCTTCTGCCCATAACATTTCAATACCTTACAGTTATGAGTAAAAATATATTTTCCGTTGACTTTAATATTGCTTTATTATGCAGCTTTCTGTCTGTCTTTTTTATTCATATTCAGCAATAATCTCATCATATTTGCCGTTATCTCTGATTTTCTGAAGTCCTTCGTTAAACATTTTAAGAAGATCAGCATTCTCGCCTTTCTTTACAGCAAATCCATTCTGAGGTGCTTCCTCGATTGCGTCAATGGCAACTTTCAGATTTTCCTGCTCACCAATCTTGATCTGATAGCTGATTACCGGATAATCCTCGATAAGGAAATCAGCCTGTTCGTTTGCAACTGCCATCATCATACTTACAGAATCCGGATAAACAGTTGTCTCAAATCCGTATTCATCAGCATGATCTTCACACCACAGCTGACCGGTAGTTCCTTCCTTGCATGCTGCAACTTTTCCCTTAAGATCATCAAAATCAGAAATGGAATCATCATCCTTATTTACAACCAGTGCAGAACCGGATTCATAATATCCATCAGAGAAATCAACGCTCTCTTTTCTCTCATCTGTGATATTCATTCCTGCAATAGAACCATCAATTGTTCCTGAAACCAGTGCCGGGATGATACCTGAGAAATCCATAGGAGTCAACTCATATTCGAAACCCTCTTCCTCTGCAATTGCAGCCAGAAGTTCTACATCAATTCCTTTATAACTTCCATCATCCTGCTGAATGGAAAATGGAGCATATGCCTGGTCACATGCGATCTTGTAAACTTTCTGATCATCTGCAAATACCTGAGTTGCACCAAGACCAGTCATCAGTCCCATTGTAAGTACCAGTCCCATTGAAATTGTTTTGAATTTTTTCATAGTTGATTTCCTCCTCGTAAAAAGATTGTTTTTAAGCCTGGAAACAAAAAAGGCGCAGACACATTGAAGTGTTCTACGCCTTTGTAGTTTCGTTTGCTTTTTGATAGTTCTGCATTATAGGAGCTTTTTTCGAAGTTGTCAAGAGCTTTTTTATTAACTTTGAGATTGTGTTTTATAACTTAACTTAAATTGAACTAAATCGCTGCGCGATGGCCTGCGAAGGCTGTGGCGCAGTTTTCTCTTTAACTTAAAAAGGCAGTAGAT
>NZ_JBCOME010000081.1:0-11701 GCF_040924365.1 Ruminococcus sp. 1001136sp1_2201st1_G3_2201SCRN_220225
AGCGCATTCTCCAGCTCTGTGATAACGCCGGAAATCTCATTAAACGGCTTGGTATACTGATTTGCATAGTTCAGGAAGCTGGTCAGCTGTCCCACAGTCATACCGCCCTTAATTACTGTAAATGCACCAAAAATTCCAACTGCTGTGTAAACAAGACCATTTACAAAGCGTGTGGATGGGTTTGTAATAGAGGAAAAGAAAATCGCTTTGATTCCGCAGACGCGAAGCTCTTCATTTACTTTTCCAAACCTTTCATTAGCTCTCTCCTCATAGGAAAAAGCCTGCACGATCTTCTGATTTCCAACAAGCTCTTCCACAATAGAAGTCATCTCCGCTCTCTTCTCGGACTGCTCCTGAAACATGCGGAAGGTTCTGCCTGCGATAAAGCTTGCCACGAACAGGGAAATCGGAGTGAGCAAAATAACGATCACTGTGATCTTCACACTGATGGAAAGCATAAATCCAATGGTTCCAAAGATGGTCAGCACACCGGTAAACAGCTGGGTAAAGCCCATAAGGAGACCATCTGAAAACTGACTGACATCAGAAACAATACGGCTTAAAATATCTCCTGGCTGATTGGCATCTATATAAGATACCGGCACCTCCTGAAGATGGGCAAACGCCTGGCTTCGCACATCCTGCACCACGCTGTAGGTAACCTGATTGGTAAGAAGGTTCATCACCCACTGGGAAACTGCATTTCCCACAACGATCACAGCCAGAGCTCCAAGCACCTTCAAAAGTCCGGCTGTATTTACATTTCCCGGACCTACGATATTATCTACACCATTACCAATCAGAATGGGTGTATACAGGGTAAATCCAACGGTGACAAGCGCTGTCAGAAGCATAATGATAATTTTTGCTTTGTAAGGGCTGATAAATTTCAGTACCCTCTTCATAGTCTCTTTATTCCTTCCCATCAGCGGTTCACCTCCTGTTCGGAAAGCTGTGACAGGCAGATTTCTCTGTAGACCTCACAGGATTCCATAAGCTCTTTGTGTGTTCCCACACCAGCCAGCTCACCATCATCCAGAACCAGGATCTTATCTGCCTGCTTGATGGAGGTTGCTCTCTGGGAAACGATAAACACAGTCATTCCCTTTGTCTGCTCATGAATGGCATGACGAAGAGCCGCATCTGTGGCAAAGTCAAGGGCAGAAGCACTGTCATCCATGATCAGGATCTCCGGATCTCCCACCAGTGCTCTTGCTATGGTAAGACGCTGGCGCTGTCCGCCGGAAAGATTGGCGCCGCCCTGACTTACCATGGTATTTAAGCCCTCCGGCTTACTTTTTACAAAACCACTTGCCTGCGCAATGGAAAGAGCCCGTTGGATTTCTTCTTCGGAAGCGTCCTCTTTGCCCCATTTCATATTGTCACGGATGGTTCCCTTAAACAGAACTGCCTGTTGTGGTACCATCCCCACCTTTTTACGAAGCTGTGAAAATGGATATTCTTTTACATTATTTCCATCAATTACCACATTACCGGAAGTTACGTCATAGAAGCGTGGGATCAGATTGACCAGAGTGGATTTACCACATCCGGTACCACCAATGATGCCGATGGTCTCACCTGGTTTTGCCGTAAAGGAAATATGGGAAAGCGCCGGCTCCTTGCTGCCTGCATAGGTAAAGCTCACATCTTCAAAGACAACTCTTGCAGCGCCTGCATTTTCTTTCTGAACACTATTGCCCTGATCCGTGAGAGACGGCTGTGTATCCAGCACCTCATTCAGACGCACACCGGAAGCCATAGCCTTTGTCACTGCCACGATCAGGTTTGCAAGAGCGATCAGTGCGATCAGGATCTGGTTCATATAGTTTACAAGGGCAACCACTTCCCCCTGTGTAAGAATACCCACAGACACTTCCTTGCTTCCATACCAGAGGATTCCGATAATGGCAAAGTTCATGATAACCGTAGTGGCAGGATTCAGAAGTGCGGAAATTTTTCCCGCTCTTACCTGCACCTTGGTGTAATCGTCGTTTACTTCTGAAAATTCTTTATATTCTTCCTGCTGTCTTCCAAAAGCCCTTACCACTCTGGCACCCACATGATTCTCTCTGGTGATCAGTGAAATTCGGTCCAGAAATGACTGAGCCTTTTTGTAAATTGGCACTGTTGTACGCATAATTCCGTAAATTACAATGGAGATCACCGGAACCGCAATCAGGAAGATCAGGCCAATCTTCACATCAATGGTAAAGGACATGATCACTGCACCCACAACAATAAAAGGAGAACGAAGGAACAGACGAAGTACCATGTTCACACCAGTCTGTGCCTGATTCACGTCATTGGTGATCCTTGTCACAAGGGTAGGAGTTCCAAGCATATCCAGTTCTCTGTAAGAAAGCCTGCTGATATGGGAAAAAAGCTCCTTGCGAAGGGCAGTGCTGAATCCCATGGCTGCCTTTGCAGAGAAATACTGTGCTGTCAGGGAACATGCAAGACCGATCACTCCAAGCAGTACCATGATCACACACTGGTGCCAGATATAGACATTGTCCTGATTCTTAATGCCGATATCCATGATTCTTGCAACAACCAGAGGCACGATCAGCTCAAAGGTGGCCTCCAGCATTTTGAACAAAGGAGCCAGAAAACTTTCTTTCTCATAGCCCTTCAAAAATATAAGCAATCTCTTCATCTTACTTCTTATTCTCCTGGATTCGTCCATATAATCTGGTCATTGCGTTAATTCTATGAATGATCTCATCCGTAAGCTGACCTCTTGTAAGACGCCATTTCCAGTTGTCTCCCAAAGTAGAAGGCGTATTCATTCTCGCTTCATTTCCAAGACAGAGATAATCCTGCAAAGGTACTACGCACACTTCTGCTACTGAGGACTGTGCCGCCCGGATAAGCCCCCATACACATTCATCTGTGTCTTTCTCCTCACAGGCTGTGTACTGGTTCACATAGTCTCTGTTTGACTGGGTAAGGTTTCCAAGCCAGCCCTTCGTAGTCTCATTGTCGTGGGTTCCAGTGTATACAATACAGTTTTTGTCATATCGGAAAGGAAGATATACGCTCTCGCCGCTTTCATCAAAGGCAAACTGAAGCACCTTCATACCCGGATATCCGGATTCTGCCAGAAGCTCCCTGACGCTGTCTGTAAGGAATCCCAGATCCTCTGCGATCACATCCAGATTCTTAATTTTTTCCTCCAGGACCTTGAACAGTTCTATTCCAGGACCTTTTTCCCATTTTCCATTCTCAGCGGTCTCATCTCCATAGGGAACTGACCAGTACTCGTCAAAACCGCGGAAATGATCGATCCGGACCTTGTCGTACAGCTTCATACAGTGAGCCATACGAAGGATCCACCAGTTATAACCTGTTTTCTTATGATATTCCCAATTATAAAGTGGATTTCCCCACAGCTGACCAGTTGCGGAAAAAGCGTCTGGAGGACATCCTGCCACTGCTGCCGGTGTAGCCTCCTCATCAAACTGGAACAGATCCGGGTTCGCCCATGCATCTGCGCCATCAAAAGCCACATAAATAGGAAGATCACCGATGATCTTAATACCTCTGTCATTTGCATATTTCTTCAGCCGGTTCCACTGGCGGTAGAACCAGAACTGCTGAAAGGCATAGAAGCTGATATCCTCCTTCAGCTCCTCTCTTGCCTTAGCAAGCGCCTCCGGCTTACGTGTCTTTAAGTCCTCCGGCCACTGATTCCAGGAAATTCCCTCCAGGCTGTCCTTTACTGCCATATAAAGACAATAATCTGCAAGCCAGAAGCCCTGCTCTTTCTCAAAGGCTTCCATCTCCTCACGGATCAGCTGAAGCTCCTTTTCTTTCCCATCCATCTGGTAAAAACGTCTGTAAGCCTTCCGAAGAAGGGAAAATCTGGAAAGATAAACCTTCTCATAGTCCACATAGCTTTTGCTGCCGCCCCAGTCACATTCTGCACATTCTGCTGCTGTGAGAAGGTCTCTCTGGATCAATTCCTCCAAATCAATGAAATAAGGATTTCCTGCAAATGTGGAAAAAGACTGGTAAGGGGAATCCCCGTATCCGGTAGGTCCAAGTGGCAGGATCTGCCAGTATTTCTGACCCGCTTCTGCAAGCTGATCTACAAAAGCGTAAGCTTCTTTAGAAAAACATCCGATTCCATAGTTGGAAGGGATACTGGATATAGGCAATAAAATACCGCTGGCTCTCATCATATGTTCCTCCTGTCTGGTTCAATAACCATTATCTGTTTATTATACCGCTATCATGCATAATCGGTCAACAGAATAAAACAGCTTCGCAAATTTTATCCTGCTTTCGTTGCTGCTCAAAAAACAGGCACCCGGAAAAATTCCGAATGCCTGTCATTTTCTTCTGCATCACATTTAAGTAATACCAAAAGACTTATATTCTTTTGACTTGATTATTTCTTACTTGTATAACCGAAGAAGAAGTATCCAAGTGGTGTGTAGTACATGCCGTCAATGTCTGGATTGAGCATATATGGCTGTGTATAGAAGTAGATCGGAGCAAGTACGCTGTCCTGTCCAATGAGGATATCCTCAGCTTCGTGGAATGCTTTCATACGCTCTTCCGGATCAGAAGTAGCTTTTGCTGCATCGATAGCTGCATCATAGTCTGGGTTAGAGTACTGAGCGTCGTTGTTACCGCCGTCTGTGTACCACATATCCAGGAATGAGCAAGGATCGTTGTAGTCTGCGATCCAGCCGTTACGGGCGATCTGGAAGTTACCATCTTTTCTGTTCTGAAGGAATACGTTCCAATCCTGGTTGTTCAAGTTAACAGTTACACCAAGCTCTGTCTGCCACATGTTCTGAAGAGCCTCACCGATCTTCTTGTGGTTATCAGCTGTGTTGTACAGATACTCTACAGTCGGGAAGCCTTCGCCGTTCGGATAACCAGCGTCTGCAAGAAGCTGACGGGCCTCTTCGCAGTTAGCCTCATAATCCTCATCGGAAATGCTGTAGTAAGAACCGCCTACTGTACGGAAGTCATCACTACCAGCACCAGCTGCATCATTTACACCGTTCGGTACATATCCGTCAGCCGGAACCTCACCAGCCTGGGAAACGTTCTCTACGATGTAGTTACGGTCGATTACAAGTGAGAACGCTTTACGGATGTTAGGGTCAGAGAAAACTTCGTCCTCTGTGTTGAAGCATACATAGTAGGTTCCAAGATAGTCACCAATCTCAAGCTCGCCAGAAGCAAGGTAGGTCGGGATCTCGTCTACAGGAAGGTTCTCGATGAAATCAAGCTCTCCGTTGTTGTAACCTTTGAGCATTGCGTTGTTGTCATCAAGAAGTGTAAACTTGATAGTATCCGGTCCAAGATTCTCATAGTCATAGTAGTTCTCGTTTTTCTCCATGGAGATGTAAGCATTGTGAGACCACTCTGTCATTTTGTATGGTCCATTGCCAATGTATGTGCTTGGATCAAATGTCCAGTTGTCACTGCTCTCTACCATATCCTGACGAACCGGGAAGGTTGCCGGGAATGCCATGATTTCTTCGAAATACGGGCAGTCATAGGTAAGATCGATCTGAAGAGTCTGATCATCAACTGCTGTAATTCCAAGAGTGCTTGGATCCGCACTTCCGTCAGCAACTGCGTCATATCCTTTTACCATGTCGATCATGTAGCAGTAATCTGCTGCTGTCTCAGGATTTGCTAGACGCTGCCATGCATAAACGAAGTCACCAGCTGTTACAGCCTGTCCATCAGACCATTTGATTCCGTCACGAAGTTTAACAGTGTAAGTAACTGTACCATCTTCGTTCTCGGCCTTTTCCCAGGACTCAGCCTGTCCAGGAGCTGTGACAGCATTTCCTTCACCATCATTTACCCATTTAGCCAGACCTTCGAACATATGGTTGCACATGATAGCTCCATCAACTGCAGAGTTCAGTGCAGGGTCAATTGTCTGTGGTTCAGATGCGATACAAAGGTTCAGGTTGAATCCTTCGTCAGATGCTGTATCCTCGGCGAATACAGGAGTTGCTGCCATGCTTAATACCATAGCTGCAGTCAGTGCCATAGACATAAATTTTCTTCTCATTACATTTCCTCCTTTATGCTTTTTTGCGCCGCATGAGAGATGAGAATCGACGCTTGTATTCATCAGCTCTTCCGTGAAGAAGAACGAAATACCTAAACTTCCTTTATTTGTCCAGCAAATGGCAGGCTGCCCAGTGGCCCGGCTCATGCTCTCTGAACACAGGAGTTACCTGGCTGCACTTTTCAGTGGCATATGGACATCTGGTGTGGAAACGGCATCCGCTTGGCGGATTCATAGGACTTGGCACGTCTCCTTCCAGAATAATACGCTTTCTTGTCCGGCTCAGCTTTGGATCCGGAACCGGAACTGCGGAAAGCAGGGTCTGTGTATATGGATGGATCGGATGTCTGTTCAGCTCATAGCTCTCGCCCAACTCAACAAGAGAGCCAAGATACATAACACCGATTCTGTTGGAAATATGACGGACAACGGAAAGATCATGGGCAATGAACAGATAAGTCAGACCCATCTGCTCCTGCATGTCCTCCAGCATGTTTACCACCTGTGACTGGATAGAAACATCCAATGCGGAAATCGGCTCGTCACAGACGATGAACTCCGGTTTTACTGCAAGGGCGCGGGCAATACCAACACGCTGCTGCTGACCGCCGGAAAACTCATGTGGATAACGGTTTGCATGCTCTGTATTTAATCCAACCTGCGCCAGCAGCTCTTTGATCATGTCAGCGCGGTCTTTCTTACTCGCTGCAAGCTTGTGGATATCAATGGCCTCTCCAATGATCTCACCAACTGTCATTCGAGGATCCAGGGAAGCGGACGGATCCTGGAAAATGATCTGCATTTTTCTTCTGTAGGGAAGCATTTTAGCAGCTTTGGCTTTTCCAAGAGGTTTGCCGTCTTTATCCAGAGGATTGTCGTAAATGGTTTCGCCATCATAAATAATCTTTCCTCCGGTTGGCTCATAAAGGCGAAGAATCGTTCTTCCCAGTGTGGTCTTTCCACATCCGGACTCTCCTACAAGACCGAGTGTTTCACCTTTTTTGATATAAAGGGAAACATCCTGTACAGCCTGTACCCCCGGACCTTTTATGCCATTTACCGGAAAATATTTTCGTAAATTCTCAATTTCAAGAAGCTTCTTTTCTTCTGCCATTTATTTCTCCTCCTTGTTCATAAGCTCCTGAACCCGAAGCCAGCAGGCGGAACGATGTTTCTCGCCCACTTCCACGTAAGGAGGCATTTTCTTCAGACAGATCTTCATGCAATGCTCACAACGTGGAGCAAACGGACATCCTTCCGGCGGATTCAGCATATCAACCGGGGTTCCCTCGATTGGGATCAGTCTTTCATAGCTCTCGGCATCAACACGGGGCATGGAACGAAGAAGACCCTTTGTATATGGATGTGCAGGCTCGTAGAAAATGTCATCTACAGGTCCCTGCTCCACAATTTTACCTGCATACATAACGGATACCTTGTCACAGATATCTGCCACAACACCAAGGTTGTGTGTGATGAAAATGATTCCCATTCCGGTCTTTTTCTGAAGATCCTTCATCAAGTCAAGGATCTGTGCCTGAATGGTAACATCAAGGGCTGTGGTCGGCTCATCTGCGATCAGAAGCTGCGGATGGCAGATCAGTCCCATAGCGATCATGACACGCTGTCGCATACCGCCGGAAAACTCGTGTGGATACTGCTTCATACGCTTCTCCACATTATTGATTCCAACCAGTTCCATCATTTCCATGGCACGTTTCTGGGCTTCTTCTTTGCTGATTTTCTTATCATGGGCACGAAGAGCTTCCACAAGCTGATTTCCGATGGTGTAAACCGGATTCAGACAGGTCATGGGATTCTGGAAAATCATAGCTACTTTGTTTCCGCGGAACGCAGTCATCTCTTCCTTGGAAAAAGAAAGGACATCTTTTCCCTCGAAGGTAATGGAGCCTCCGATAACTTTACCTGGGGACTGAAGAAGCCCCATAATAGAATATGCCTCCTGGCTCTTTCCAGAACCAGATTCTCCAACAACTCCCATAACTTCGCCATAATCAAGGTCATAGGAGATACCGCCAACGGCTTTTACCTCGCCGGCCGGGGTAAAGAAGGAGACTTTCAGGTCTTTTACTTCCAGCAATTTATTTTTCTGTTCAGACATTGTTCTCCTCCTCTCTTATTTCTTCAGCTTCGGATCAAGAGCATCGCGAAGTCCATCGCCAAACAGGTTGAATGCAAGGATCATAATGCTCAGGATCACGGAAGGTACGATCAGTCTGTAAGTATAAGTGTACATACCGCTAAGTGCGTCTGTTGCCATGGATCCAAGGCTTGGAAGAGGTGCAGAAACACCAACTCCAAGGTAGGATAAGAAGGATTCCAGGAAAATTGCAGACGGTATCTGCAGGCAGGTAGTAACAACGATCTGTCCGATACAGTTTGGAAGCAGATGACGGCGGATGATTCTGCCGCCAGATGCACCAAGTGCTCTTGCTGCGGTTACATATTCCTGCTGTTTCAGCTGAAGTACCTGGCCACGGATAATACGACTCATGGTAACCCAGTATAACAGACCAAATGCAATAAACATGGAGATCAGGTTCGGTCCAAGTACATTGACAAAGGATTTCATAGGACTGGTTCCTGATGAATTCACATAGTCAGTAAGGATTGGTTTCAGTGCAGTTGCGATCAAAAGGACAACCAGCATCTCCGGAACTGCATAAATAAGTTCAACAATACGCTGCATCACTGCGTCCACCTTGCCGCCACAGTAACCGGAAATAGCACCATAAAGGGCGCCGATCACCAGTACCAGGATAGCTGCGAATACGCCGACAGACATGGAAACACGGGCACCATACATAACACGGACCAGAATATCACGGCCATACATGTCAGTACCAAATACATGAGGGAATACTTTTTCCCCATTTGCCTTGCGCTCAAGCTCTGCCTGGGAATAACCGAAAATATGCTTCTTGATTCCAAGCTCCTTGCGGATGGAATCCTCATCTACGCTCTGCTCCTCAGAAGAATCTTCTGAAGGTTTTGCAGCGACTTTTGCTTTTGCACGGATAACTGCTTCATCTTTCTTTGTAAATTTCTCGCCCTTTTTCTCAGCTTCTGCTTTCGCCTGGGCGATCATTTCATCTACATCCACTACATCGGACTGGGTTCTGGAAGCGATCTCGTCGTTCACACGCTGGGTGTCCTCCAGTGTGTAATGATAGGGATAAAGGTTCTCAGCACCTTTGTTAAACTCGTCATAACCATATGGGATCAGAAGCGGGCCCACAAAGGCAAATAAAAACAGGAATACGATCACACCAAGTGCAACCATAGCCACCACATTTTTCTTTAATCTTCTCCAGGCATCTTTCCAGTAGGAAACACTCTGGCGGTCCTGAATAAAATCATCCTTCTCCTGTCTGGACGCAGATGCAAAATCATCCGGACTTAAATCCTGAAGGAGGTTCTCAATATCCGGCTGAAGACTCACCGGACATTTCTTAATCTTCTTATCTTCTGCCACGATCATTCTCCTCCTTTCGCAAGGCTGATTCTCGGGTCAGCAACCTTATAAAGGAGGTCTACAACCAGGTTCATCAGAATAATAAATGCTGCCAGGAAAATGGTAGTTCCCATAATAACCGGATAATCACGGTTCTGGATGGACTGTACGAAGTAACGTCCAAGTCCTGGAATTGAGAATACGCTCTCTACAACAAAACCACCACAAAGAGTAAAGGCCACCTGCGGTCCTAAGTATGTAATAACCGGAATCAGTGCATTTCTAAGAGCATGCTTGAAAATAATCTTTTTGTTCTTCAGACCTTTGGCGCGGGCTGTCTTAATGTACTCCTGGCTTAAGGAATCCAGCATGGCAGAACGTGTCTGACGTGCTGTATAGCACATTGGGTAAAAGCCCAGGGCAAAGCATGGCAGTACATAGGCGCGCCATCCCTGCGACGGATTAAAAATAGACGGAAACAGATTCAGTGCATTGTTTCCAGTCAGGGTTACCAGAAGAACAGATGCCACAACGAAGCTTGGCATGGAGATTCCAAGTGTACAGATCACACGAAGAATGCTGTCTGTCAGCTTGCCTCTCTTAAATGCGGCAAGACAGCCAAGAGGTACACCCACCAGAATCGCCCATGCAAGTGCAAGTGCACCTACCTTGGCAGATACCGGGAACATATCCACGATAATGTCAAGAACTGCACGGTTCTTCTGCATCTTAAGTGATACACCGAAGTCACCGTGAAGAATATTTTTCAGATACATAAACAACTGTACATAGACCGGCTTATCCAGTCCATATTTGGCATTCAGCGCAGCCAGTGTGGTCTCAGAAGGTGTTTTTTCACTGAGCCATGGGCTTCCAGGTACAGCATTCATCAGCAGGAAGGTAAGACAGGCTACCAGAAAGATAGTCAGAATCGCCATTCCAAGTCTTTTTGCAAAATACTTTCCCATTTTTCCTCCTTATTTTTTCCGGTCGAAAACATTTATTTCGGTTTCCTTTATGAGCGATGCCGTCAAAAACGCCACACCCATATCAGACTGATTTCTGACCAGAGTTCATTTTTATAATATATGAAAAAAATTATAGCATTTCAATTCGCTTTATTCAAGTAACATTTTAAACTTTAGAACGGTGACGGTGCAATTTTTTAAGCTTGTACTATTTTTCAGTGCTATTATGGTATATTTTTTGTGTATTTTATACAAAGACATTTGTTTGTTTCACAAGTGCAGATTGTTTATCATAACACTACAGCATGTTTAAAAAAGACTTGGGAGCCTGTTTCAAAAATCATTTCTGCAATCTATATAAAACTAATCTATTTTTCAGTTCAAAAAAGAAGGATACCAGCTTGGCATCCTTCTCTCTCAATTCTTACCAGTTCCCCTTTTGCTTCATCCGGCTCCATATCTTTGCCGCAGCTCATAAGAAAAGCCACACCCAGAAGAACCAGCAGCAGAATCCAGCCTTTTTTTCTCATATAGTTCTCCATTTCACACTGTATTTCTGTGAGTATGTGCAAAATAGAGCATATTATGCATAATGGACGTGTTTTCTCAAAAACCCTTTTTCTTTATATAGAAGGCAATGTCATGATAAACCCGCTTCCGGTCTGTCTCATTCAGAATTTCGTGGCGCATTCCCGGATACAGCTTGCCTTTCACGTCTACATAACCGGCGCGCCGCATATCCTGCACTGCTTTTGCAAAATGACGCACGTTGATCATACAGGGATCATCAGAACCACTGACAAAAAGCACGGGCATTTTCGGTCTGGTGCAGTGCCAGTGCTTTACGTCGTAAGCACGCTTCATCAGCTCAAAAAGTGCCAGATAGCCATCATCTGTAAACGTAAAGCCACAAAGTTCAGAATCGGAGTATTCCTGAGCTGCTGCCTTATTGGCACAGATCCAGGAAGTACAGTTTTTGTCCTTGCGGAAGCGCATCACATTTCCGGCAAAGGAAAGGGTTTCGATAACTTTACTCTTGTGAGCTGGTCCAAACACAGCACTTTCCATATGGGCAATTGCTTCTCCAAGAGATCTTGCCCCATTCTTGCTTGGAGAACCACAAACGATCAGCATGTCCATGCAGTCATCATGATCTCTTGCAAAAGCGCGCACGGCCAGCGAACCCATACTATGCCCGAATAAGAT
>NZ_JBCOME010000081.1:11858-14248 GCF_040924365.1 Ruminococcus sp. 1001136sp1_2201st1_G3_2201SCRN_220225
ATAGCCTTTTTTTGCCATATATTCCATAAAGGGAAGATAGCGCTCCTTGTATTCGCTCATCCCATGAACAAGCTGCAGGATTCCTCTGTACGGTGTCTCATCCGGAACCACTGCCAGAACGGAAATATCAAGTCCATCCGCCTCTGATTCTATATAAGCTTCATACTTTGCACC
The DNA here is from genome assembly GCF_040924365.1 of Ruminococcus sp. 1001136sp1_2201st1_G3_2201SCRN_220225. Taxonomy (NCBI): domain Bacteria; kingdom Bacillati; phylum Bacillota; class Clostridia; order Eubacteriales; family Oscillospiraceae; genus Ruminococcus; species Ruminococcus sp. 1001136sp1_2201st1_G3_2201SCRN_220225. Next base: position 12,033 of record NZ_JBCOME010000081.1, read on the forward strand.
CATAGTTTTTCCGCCTTTCTTCTTTTTTTATTATCTTAACATAAATACCCGGTATCCGTAAAGTTACTGGTTACTGTTCGCGACCTGACCAGTAACTCTGCAGTTACTGGTCACTGATAACGTTCCGCGAGGTGTTTTTTGTGAACAAAGTTCACAGGAAACCCGAGAGTTGCGGCACGAAATCATGCAAAGCATGATTTCTGTGCATCGCAAAGCGCGTTACTGTGAACGGAGTGAACAGTAACACTCGGTAAATACTTTGACACTCTCCCAAGAGTATACTATAATAAAAAAGATGTCACACGGATTTATATGTTAAATTTTTACAGACGGTCAGTTTATGAAATTATAATAGCATAAACATCGCCAGAGCATGTTTGAAAAAGGATTTCTGCAATATATGCGTCACGATTTGTGGGAGATTTTATCCGATTGAGGGAGGCGTAGCGGGCTACAACCACTGAAAGAGGGCAAAATATACCGCAAAGTGGGGCGTGCAGATTGCGGGAATGATTTTTCAAACACGCTCTAAACTTAACAAGGAGGAAACATGGAAGAAAAACAACTAAATATGCCAGATGAACACCCTGTTCCGAAGAAAAAAAGGAAAGAAAAGGCCGGACGCATTCTGCTTCTGCTTATTCTTATCCTTATCGTCGGTGCCGCCATTGGCTACTATTTCTACGAACGCAGCCAGCCAGCCAAAGAATTGGATAAATATCTTACCGGCATCCAGAGCCTTGATTTCGACACAATGGAAAGTATGCTCCAGAGCGCCGATCTTTCCGCTCTTGACAATGCAGATGTGCGAAACGCCACCTACGAAAGCTTCTTCAAATCCATCAATGCCAAAATGACCTGGAAGATCACAAAGACACGTTTCAGTTTTCAAGACGGCACTGCTGAAGTCACTGCGCGGATCCGCTATGTAGACGGATCTGATATCTACCGTGAAACTGTAACCGAATTCCTTCGTCAGATTGTTTCCAGCGCCTTTTCCGGCGAGAGTCTTACGGAACAGGAAACCCAGGACAAGCTTGCTTCTATTTTAATGGAAAAAGCCTCCAGCCTGGAAGACAAATTCAGTGAAACAGACATTGTTTATCCTATGATCAAAGTAAACGGCCAATGGAAGGTTACAGCTCTTGATGATGAAACAGTAAAGATCATGTCCGCCAATTTCAAAAGTGTAGAGGATGAGATCAGCCAGGCTCTGGCGGATTCCGACTCCACAGCAGAGGGAACCGATGGTCCAGCTGATTCTGTGGTCCAGACGCCTGCCACATCTGATGGAACCATTGATCTTTCCAACCAGCGTTTCTCTATCCACTATACCAGAAATGTAGTTTCCACAGACTTTGGCGGTGAGCCCTGCCTTCTCGTCTACTATGACTACACAAATAACGGAGAAAGTTCTTCCAGTGCTATGGTAGATGTAAATCTTACCGCTTATCAGAATGATGCGGCTCTTGAAGCAGCTATTCCGGCAAACAGTGATGAGGCTGTTGATGCATTTATGAAAGAAATCCAGCCAGGAGAAACAGTAAATGTATGTCAGGCTTTTTCCCTTAATGATATGAGCCCGGTTACCTTGCATGCTTCAGACGCATTTGGTCTGGATACTGGAATTACAGCAGCACAGACATTAAATCTCCAGTAAAAGAAGCAACCAGCACATCACCATATGGGAAGCACAATGAAATCTTTTATACGCGAAAGTTCCGTTTAAGGCTTTCGCGTATTTTTATGTCTCTCTTTGCAGTTTCAGACAGTCCCCCTGTTTTTTGCTGCTAAAATTCCATCTTTTACCACATTTTATACAGGCTTTTTCGTATAATTTCCACGATAAAAAGAAACACTATAGTTACGAAAGGATGGTGACTTATGGAAAATAAATTTTTAAATTGTTTCTGTCTGACTCTTACAATAATCGGCGCTGTCAACTGGGGACTGATCGGGTTCTTCAACTTTAACCTGGTAGCTCTCATCTTTGGCAGTATGAGCTGGATTTCCAGAATCATCTACGCACTGGTCGGACTTTCGGGTCTGTATCTGCTCAGTTTCTATGGAACGCTCTGCTCCAATGAAAATAATGCGTCATAAGTTAAAAAAGCCAGGAAACTTAATTCCTGGCTTTTAAAGAGCGATAGACGGGGCTCGAACCCGCGGTCTCGACCTTGGCAAGGTCGCGCGTTACCAACTACGCCACTATCGCA
>NZ_JBCOME010000082.1:0-14213 GCF_040924365.1 Ruminococcus sp. 1001136sp1_2201st1_G3_2201SCRN_220225
TCGGAAAGCCGTGTGAGGGAGAACCTCATGCACGGTTTGATGAGGGGCGGATGAAAATTTCATCCGCCTACTCTACCTCCAGCATGGTTTTTAATCTGGCTTTTACGGAATCCTCTTTTAAATGAAGCAGATCCCCAAGACGAAGGGTTTTCTTACGGTACTTGTCACTGTAGGCGTAGGCGATTCCACGGCGGGTAGAGCCAAAGGCGCTGCCGGTTTTTGCCAGCCGGTTTTCTTCTAACTCATCCTGTACCTTGTGCCATGGCATGGAGATCGTGGCACGCTTTGAAAGCTTCAGATGATCCGGTGTAACCCGGATTCCTTTTTTCTCTATTTCATGGATTTCCCGGGAAAGATGTTCCAGATCGACTACCATTCCGTCCCCGAGGACACATACCACACCTGGATGTAAGATACCAGATGGGAGAAGATTTAAGACAAATTTACCCTGGTCGGTGACCACTGTGTGACCTGCGTTGTTGCCGCCCTGGTAGCGGACTACCACATCTGCCTGCTCCGCTAAAAGATCGATCACACGGCCTTTTCCTTCATCGCCCCAGTTTATACCGGTTACTGCTGTAAGCATTTGTTCCTCCTTTGAAAACACGTTCCTGTTTCCCTTTTTTATTCGGGTACATAATACGCTTGACGTAGGAATAAGTAAAAACTATAATTGATATAATTGGAATAAATATATGATATGCCAAAAGAAAAGGAAAAATATTATGGACGTAAATTTCGAGTATTACAAGATCTTTTATTATGTGGCAAAATACCACAACTTTACCAAGGCCGCCCAGGCGTTAAACAACAGCCAGCCTAACATCACCCGGGCCATGAACTGTCTGGAACAGCAGCTGAATACCACTTTATTTATCCGTACTAACCGCGGTGTACAGCTTACCCCGGAAGGAGAGCGGCTTTATACCCATGTGCTTGGTGCAATGGAGCAGTTTCAGGCTGCAGAAGAGGAGCTGGCGGACAGCTCCGGGCTTTCCCACGGAAGTATAGCAATTGGCGCCAGCGAAACTGCCTTGAATATTTTCCTGCTTGATAAATTAAAAAATTTCCATATGACTTATCCGGGAATCCGGCTGAAGCTTTATAACCATTCCACCCCGGAAGCCATTGAATCCGTAAAAAGCGGAAAGATCGATTTTGCAGTAGTTTCCACTCCGGCAGAGGTGGATTCCCCATTGAAACAGATCATGCTCATGCCCTTCCAGGAGATTCTGGTTGGTGGTACCACTTTTACAGCGCTTGGAAGCCAGGAGCTTTCCCTTCGGGAGGTAAAGAACTATCCGCTGATTTCTCTTGGACGGGAAACTATGACCTATAAATTTTACAACAGTGTATTTTTATCCCATGGCCTGGATCTTTCCCCGGATACGGAAGCTGCCACTGCGGACCAGATCCTGCCGCTTGTAAAATGCGAGCTTGGCCTTGCCTTTTTGCCCCAGCCAATGGCAGCGCCCTCCCTTCTGAAAAAAGAAATCGTACAGATCCCACTAAAAGACGAAATCCCGGAGCGTCAGATCTGTCTGGTGTATGACAGCCAGCATCCTATGGGCGCTGCGGCAAGGGAATTAAAAAACACAATTGTAGCTGGGCGGGTTTAAAACCAGCGTATGGAGAAAATTTTAGTGAGTTGTAAAAAACTTGGAGGAGGTATTCTATGGATTACATCAAAGAAGCAAAAAAACTTGGGTTTTCAAATGCGGCAATCATGGATACACAAAAACTTGTGTTCAAACCGGAATACCGAAAGTTTTGTGAAGAAAATCAGTGTGGATGTTACAACGTGAATCCCGCCTGTCCACCTGAATGCGGAACAGTAGAATCTATGAAACAAAGGGTATTCGCCTATGAAAAAGCGCTTATTCTCCAGACGATACAAAACAAGGATATGGACTACAAAATGGCGAAGCTTGCGCACAATAAACTCACCGAACAGCTGGCCTCTAAAATAATGGAATCTGGAAATACCGACCTGCTGATCATGTCCGCTGGTCCTTACAGGCACCATTCCTGCATGTCCGCCTACTGTGTTGATGCCCAGGAAATGGCAGATGCGGTGGGAATGATCTGCTGGGGGACCGATGATAAGATACGGTATTTTTCACAAATTTTATTTCATGGAAACTTGTAATGGAAAACACATACAACGGTCAATGATATGGCAGACATAAAAATATGATATGAAAGAGAAACCTTTCATCCTATTGCGGTATGACTATAACAATGCTATAATCCCTCCCGAAAAGAGACAAGTACAGCTCTCATCATGATCCAAACAGAAAAAGAGGCGTTTTAGTATGAAAACAGTTTTACCAAGAGAACAGGCTGTAGAAGATATTTTTTCCAAAATCCTGGCTTCCCCGGAGGCATCAAGAAGACTTCGTGAAGTGTTTTACCAGTATCTGGATGATGAACATATGCTGGTGGATGAGGATCCGGACCACTTTTTGCAGGTACTCTTTCACGCTTACCAGAACGGGGATGTAAGTGCCCTTCTTCTGGAATTGTGCGGAAAAAGTATGTTTGATCTGCTCCGCGAAGCCTATCTGATCCCAAGAAAATTCCATGGAAAGGCAGGAGAGAATCCGGTCCTTCTTACCAATGTGGAAGGGAAGCTTCTTAAAGATGTTGGAAAGATGGTTTCCGCCCATGACTATGGAAAATTTAAGGAAACCTTTGACCGGCATGAATGCGTACCAAGATCCAGACTTTATCTGGCAGATGGATATGACATTGTACGCTCTTACACGGATGGATTGGAAATTAAAGAGGAAAAAGAAGAGTGCCAGCGTGGGATTTTAATCCTCTATGCACTTCCGGATACCTGTAAGCTGGGGCTTACAGAAGCGCAGGCTTATGCGGTTGTATGGAAGACTTTCCAGGAGATCCAGCAGGCAGCACCCCGTGCAGTGGTCTTTTACGGACAGGAGACCGGTGTAAAAAAGGAAAATCCTGAGAAACCCTTTGATGAACTTGGCGTTCTGCTTCCCATCCATGAGTTTGAAAAGAAAATGCTCCAGCATATGGAGGAAATTGACGGGATCGTCCTTGCCTGCAGGGAGCGGATGATGGAACTAGCTGGAAATGACAGCCTGAAATTATAAAGGGACTTTTCGGAAGGAAGTGGGCTTATGCAGCCAGAAATGATCAGAAAAAATCACATGGACGTGGAGTGGCATGAATACACCGATGAAAATGGCCAAAATACTCCCGTTATAAATGCAAGCATCACCGAAAAGGCTTCCATTATCGGACGTGTGGGGATCATGTTTTTATCCTGTGGGACTGGAGCCTGGAGGGTCCGAAGCTCCATGAATGCCCTGGCCGAAGCAATGGGAATTACCTGTACCGCAGATATCGGACTGATGTCCATTGAGTACACCTGTTTTGATGGGGAAAATGGCTTTACCCAGTCTTTATGCCTTACCAATACAGGGGTGAATACGTCAAAGCTGAACCGGCTGGAGCATTTTATCCGCAATTTTGAAACAGAGGGAAAAAACATGTCCGGGGAAGAGCTTCACAGCTATCTGGATGAAATTGAAAGGATCCATGGCCTTTATTCCCCGGCTGCTCTGGGACTGGCTGCCGCCATTGCATGCTGTGGATTTACCTTTCTTTTAGGCGGAGGACCAGTAGAGATGTTTTGTGCTTTTATTGGAGCAGGACTTGGAAATTTCCTTCGCTGCAAGCTGACCAAGCATCATTTTACCCTGTTCCTTGGCATTGTTTCCTCTGTCTCCCTGGCATGCTTTGTATATGCAGGATTATTAAAATTAGGGGAAATCCTGTTTGGGATTTCCATTCAGCATGAAGCAGGATATATCTGTGCCATGCTTTTTATCATCCCTGGTTTTCCCTTTATTACCAGCGGAATCGACCTGGCAAAACTGGATATGCGTTCTGGTATGGAACGGCTTACTTATGCACTGATTATTGTTCTGGTAGCCACTATGTCTGCCTGGATCATGGCTATGCTTCTTCACTTACAGCCGGTGGATTTCATAAAGATCCATATGCCTGTTGCAATGTGGATCCTCACACGGCTTATTGCAAGCTTTTTCGGCGTGTTCGGTTTCTCCATCATGTTTAACAGTCCGGTAAGGCTTGCCTGTTCTGCAGCAGTGCTTGGGGCGGTTGCAAATACCCTGCGGCTGGAGCTTGTGGATCTTGCCGCCTTACCTCCGGCAGTGACCGCATTTATCGGAGCTCTGACAGCCGGGCTTCTGGCCTCCCTTCTGAAAAATAAGGTGGGCTACCCAAGGATTTCCGTTACCGTTCCTTCTATTGTGATCATGGTACCGGGGCTTTATTTATACCGTGGATTTTATAATCTTGGAATCATGTCCTTATCTGTGTCTGCCTCCTGGTTTGCAGCTGCACTTCTGATCATTGCAGCGCTTCCGCTTGGACTAATCTTTGCAAGGATTTTAACAGATAAGGCGTTTCGGTATTGTACCTGACAGGTGCAAAAAGCGAGTCACGGAGGGCCAACACCCCTGTTTATGCACCAATCTTAAAAAAAATTACTTTTCCAATCTACAGGGAGGATGCTATAATGGAGGAGACAAAAATAATTCTTTTCTTTTAATAGAGAAGAGTGGAATTTAGAGAAAACAAGAAGTTCTTTATATTGTAAAATGCAGGAGGGTGAAATATGGATTGGGATCTTAAAATAACAGATCTGGAAGGATCTACACCAGAGCACTCTGCTGTAATTGTAAATTTTGTTGCAGCGGTCAGGCACCAGTTAAAAAATAGTACTTGCTATGTATATTCGGATAATGTGCAATACCGTTTCAAAGATAACCAGGGCAATAACAAGATTGTGATTCCGGATGCTTCCATAAACTGCCGTACGAAATCAAGGCGTGGAAACACTTTTACAGATGCGCCACGTTTTGTTATGGAGGTTTTGTCACCATCAACAGAAAATTATGACCGGACAGAGAAAATGCAGCTGTATTGTGAGCAGGAGATTGAAGAGTATTGGATCGTTGACTGGCGTAAAAAAACAGTTGAAATCTATGAACTGGATTATGAGGGGGAGATTCCCAAATACTATCTTTTAAAAACAGTCACAGAAGAAAATAAGGATGAGTTACAACTGCTTCATTTTCCAAAGATAAAGATTACCTTTGACGAATTATTTGAAGAAATTGATTAGTGCTTGTAACCAAGACCGCAATAAATGTGATAGGTGAAATTGCGAAAAAAGGATATTTGATTATAAATAAGAATTGTAAAAGTGATTTGCAAAATAGTGAATCACTTTTTTATTTGAAAATATTTTTTTCAAAAATCCTATTGACACAGAAAAAATCAAATTGCTACATTGGAACTGCAACAGGAAATGGTTTCGAAAATGGAGGGTTTGCGATGAGAAAAGCAAAAAAATGTAACACAGGAAAGAAGAAATTCGTAGTTGTTTGGCTGGCATTGGTAGTTTTGTTCCTTGGAAGCTTTATAAGGCCAGTGGATGTCCAGGCTGCAAAAGTGAAACTGAACAAATCGGCGGTTACCATCTATCGGGGAGCTTCCACGTCGCTGAAAGTATCGGGAAGCAAAAAGAAAGTAAAATGGAGTTCTTCTAAAAAATCCGTTGCATCTGTTTCGGCTTCTGGAAAAGTAACTGGAAAAAAGGGTGGATCAGCATACATCTGTGCAAAAGTGGGAAAACGTACCCTGAAATGTAAAGTGACCGTAAAAGAGCCGAATAAATCCAAACGCCTTAATCTGGCCAAGAAAGAAGCAAAGAAAATCGTAAAAAAATATGTGGCTGCGGATCTGAATGCAAAGGAGCGGGCTTTTGTATTGTTCCGGTATCTGACCGAGCATTGTTCCTGGCAGTTAAACCAGTCTTCAGAAGCCTACCAGAAGAATTATGGAAATGAAGCTTATGCAGCTTTGGTAATGAAAAAAGCAGCCTGCTCAGGATATGCAAAAGCGTACACACTGCTTTGTGAGGCTGCGAATGTTCCGGTACGGCATGTGAATGCCGGCAGCTGGACACACCAGTGGAATGAAGTAAAGGTAAACGGTAAATGGATCAAGGTAGATGCTTACGGTGGAACTTTTGCAGATACAACCGGAATTCGAAGATCCTTAAGAACCTCAGCTGAGGATCAGGAACAGCTGGTATTTCATTTTACGATTGAAAGATGATTTCAGAATGAAAATAGAGAAGCTGGTGCAGAAATGGAATAGGTCTGTAATTGGTATTGACAAATATAGCATAATAAAATTATAATATGTATATAATATTACTATGAAAGCGAGAGGTGATCTTATGAACATTCGTCCATCAGCTGCTATTAGACAAAATTATAATGAGATTGCAGATCTTTGCCGTAAATCTTCAGAGCCTGTTTTTCTGACAAAAAATGGAGAAGGTGATCTTGTGGTGATGGATATTGAATCCTTTAACCGACGGGAGAAAATGTTGAAATTAAGAGAAGAACTGCTTGCTGTTGAAGAGGATCGTCTGGCAGGAAGAACAGGATGCAGTCTTGATGAATTGGACAGTTATCTTGATAATATAATAGAAGAGGGATGAAAATGTCAGAAAGAAGAAAATACAAAGTTATCGTATCGGACCGGGCGAAGCAAATGCTTGGAGTACATATTCGCTTTCTGGCACAGGTAGATAAGGATGCCGCAAGAAATAAGAAAAAAGAATTAATGGAAGCAATGCGTTCATTAGCGTATAGTCCAAATCGTTTTCCTTTTTTGAATGAACCTTATATTCCATGTAATAAATATCACAAAATGTTTGTGAAAAACTGGTATTTGATTTTATATCAAATTGAGGATGATACAGTTTATGTGGATTACATTTTAGACTGTAGAAAAGAGTATAATTGGCTCATCCGTTGAACCAGCAGTTGTACTTATTTGCAACTAAAATGTGACATGATTGCAACATATCTAAAAATGCAGAGATGTATCGCTGGAGGTGAGCATCCCTGCATTTTTTATGGGTACATTGTGATTCAATTGAAATAGTATGAAAGAACTATAAGGGGTATCGGTGGTTCACGGTAATTGCTTGTGTATTAACAAAAGCTTTATACAGATGAATGTAATCACTTAAAAAGGTGCAGGTTAATCAAAAAGATTGTATTTATTCGCTCTTTTCTGAGCAATTTCATATACTTCTTCGTCTGCTCGGACGCCGATTACAATAATCATCATAGACGATTCGGTACGGCGAAGCTGATATACAACACGCAAACCAGCAGAGCGGAGTTTGATTTTCAGAAGTCCGGCAAGATTAGTACTGCTGTGATTACCAAGCGGTTTTCCATAACCTTGTTCTTCAACAGGCAGTGGATTTTGCTGAACTTTTTTGATGGCCTTCAGAACAAGAATACGCTGACTTCCATTTAGGTCTTTTAAGTCTTTTTCTGCTTCAGGAAGGTATTCTAGTTTCCAATTCATTCAATGTCTACCTCGTCAAAACCGGTAAGATTGTCTTCTGTAATACCAAGACGGCGGTTCATTTCTTCCTCAGAAATTAAAGTGGCAGGATTAAAGTGTGCCATACGTTCAGAAGCAACGGCAAGAAGACGAGCATCATTTACCTCATCCATTAGACGGACGTATTCTTCAGGGGAAATGAGAACACATTCTGCAACGTTGTTTTTCATTACGACTTTAGCACCACTCTGCTTCACATCTTCAAAAATTTTTCCAGCAAGGCCACGGTTAAATTGGCTGATCGGAACCGTATTTTTAATTGCACTCATAACAGATGCCATAATCGTCAACTCCTTTCTTTACTTGTATTATAGCAGATACCTGCAAAATATCAACTAATTAATCAATATATTTACTGATAAATATACGCGAAATGGAATCCTTTAGGTATTGCCTTTCGGGTGATGGTGATTTTATCTCCTAATGATTGAAATATCTTCTAAAAAATAGTGAAATTTAGGAGATAAATAATTACCTGGGAGATTGGTTATAAGAATTTACTGGAATAAAAAATTTATTAGGCTTGAACTTTTGAAGATTTTTGCAGCCAATATTAGCAAGTGTATTTATTTGCAACTAAAATGCGACACGATTGCAACATCCATAATATTGACTTCAGATTCTCTTTATAATAGAATGGTACTCGTAAAAAGAAGGCACGAAAAAGCAGTTTGTTTATGCAGGCTGCTTTTTTTGTGCCTTCTTGTCGTATAAATAATAGGAGGGCAACACATGGCGAACACAAAAAAAGCAATTGAAGAAGTAACGGAAAAAGAAATTCCACGCGCAGCCTATGAAGGTGTCTTAACAATCGACGTTGACGCACAGGTGGAGAGCGCACAGGAGCAGGAGGATACCAGATGGCACCAGCTACTTAATGCACACCGTACCAGAAAGGTACTCACAGGCCAGCTTGGTGGTATTGAGAAGCTGGAAAGCGGCTGGATGGTTGCAGTAACTTATTACAACGGTTTTCGTATTATCATCCCGATGAATGAAATGATGATTAACTTAAGCGGAGACGGCCGGGAGAACGCAGACACCTTAAACCGCCAGGTTCGTATTGCCAACAACATGCTTGGCTGTGACATTGATTTCATTATCAAGGATCTGGATACCAAAAGCCGGAGTGTGGTAGCCTCACGAAAGGATGCCATGCTGAAAAAGCGTCAGACTTTCTACATTGGAGAAGAAGGGGAGAAGCCGCTCCTGTATCCCGGAAGAATCGCAGAAGCCAGGGTGATCGCAGTAGCACCAAAAGCAGTACGCCTGGAGGTGTTTGGTGTGGAAGTATCCGTCCGGGCGCGTGATATGGCCTGGGAGTGGATGCTGGATGCCAGTGAAAAATTCCAGGTTGGTGACCTTGTCCAGGTTATGGTTAATAAAGTAGATGGTCAGGAACCAGAACAGATTAGCGTGGAAGTGGATGCCAAAACCCCGACGGCCAATCTCAATAAAGATAATCTTCGGAAATGCCACCGTCAGGGCAAGTACACAGGTGTGATCACAGAAGTTTATAAAGGCACGTATTTTATGAGGCTTGATATCGGGGTGAATGCCGTGGCATATTCGTGCAACATGCCAACCCTTCCGGGAAAGGGAGATAAAATCGGAATTGTAGTGACCAGAATTAACGATAATTACGAAGTCGCAGAAGGGATTATCACAAGGCTGATTAAAAGATATAAATAAAAATTAAAACTAACGAAAATCCTATTGACACAGAAAATGCGATTTTTTTAAAATCGGGACAAACAGGAAAGGAGACGAATGAAATGGCAAAAATGAAGAAAAAACAGCAGAATGAAAAACTGTATTGTCCCTACTGTGGCGGGCTGGCGGTGCTGCGTCCAGCAGAGTATGTTTATGGTGAGCGTAATTTAAATCCTGATAACTATTTGTATGTTTGCAGTGGTTACCCATCCTGTGATTCTTATATTGGAGTCCATAAAAAGAGTATGCGGCCTATGGGAACTCTGGCAAATGGGGATCTTCGCCATAAACGGATTGAAGCACACCGGGCGTTAAATAAGGTGGTACAGGCTGGCATCATGACCAAACATGGTGCTTATATCTGGCTGCAGAACCGCCTGTGCCTGCGGGAAAAGGACATGCACATTGGAATGTTCTCCGAGTACCGGTGTGAGGAAACTATTCGGGAGTGTAATACACTTATGGAACAATATGCAAAAACGAACCGAAGTTCTTCCTGCGAGAAGAAAATAATGGCAGCATGAGAAATGGAAAAAATATCCTGCGTATGCAGGCGGATGAGGAAGATGTCTACCACCTGATGGATCTAAGGGAACGGTATTTTGTACTGATCGGAGCAGGCTCCCTTATAGAGGGAATCGCGGCTTATTTTCTGTTTTTCCAGATCCGATGCTGGGATCTCATATATCTGTGTGCGGCACTTTTCCTTGGGATTTTTCTTCTTCTAAGGCAGTCAAACAAAATCAGTAAAAGAATCATGGAAGCGGAAGTCTGTTACATGGAGCTGGATGAATTCAGTCTGGCAGTCTGCCAGCCGGAAAAAAACGGGCATTATGAGTGCTGCCGGATCTTTTATGAGGAGATTGATAGAATCGTAGAAGGCAGTCGCAGAGGAATCCCGGAATTTTACATTGTGTTGGACGAAAACGAAAACCGGGAGAGCTTTTTCCTTCTGGATGAGGAAGAGCAGGACCGGACGATCTTCCTTGTCCGCTCGTTTGGATTTAATCATCAGAGGTTTACGGAGTTTTATAGGAAGCTCCGCTGGAATGTTCCCGGAAAAACCAGAATCATTGGAACGAAGAACCAGGAGGTATGGAACCTTCGAAAACCAAATATCGAAGTCTGCATTGTGGCAGGAATGATTGCCTGTTATGTGATTCCGAAACTCCTGGAAGTTATGAAGCTACACTAGGAGGAACTGGATTATGAAATGGTACACAGCCATTGGATGCAAAATGGAAGATGATGAGGGCAGGCTTCTGGTAAAGATTGGCGGTCAGGAAAAGGTGCTCACAGAGATGGAAGCTATGCTGTGGGCGGCCCTTACCTGGAGCCTCTGTGCGGAAAATAAAATTTATTCCCAGATGTACCGTGTCTTATGTATTACATTTGGGGAAGCACATGCAACTGAGTGGGCGGATGAAGAGGATTTTTTGTTTTGCTTAAGGCGCCTGAAAAAACGTGGTCTGGTAGCGGAGTGTGATGGCGAGAGTAAGGAGGAAGCTTTGTGGCTCCTTCTTAGTAAATCTGTGGTAGTACCTGTCACGGATTCGTTTTCAGAGCGGTTAGGCGCATTTGCAGACGATCTGGCACTTGGAAAAGGACTGAAAATCGCATTGCGGGCTTTTAAAAGGCCCGTGTTTACCTATGAAGAGCGAATGGTTCTACAGCAGCTTGCAGGTGGTGGCTATATTCCTTATCATCTGGCAGAGTTAACCAGACAGGCGGGTGCCGTTCCCCTGTCTGTGGAAGAACGAAAGATCGTTCAGAAACAGGTCTTGCAGGAATTCATGCAGATCCTGGTTTCCCTATTTAAGAAGAAACAGTTTGTAATCAGCTGCATCCAAGAAGGAGGTCTCCTTGAAGAAAAAGAAGAAATGGAAAACATGGCTGTCTGAGCAGTACCTAAAATACAGAGAACATTATACCGGGATACCGGGCTTTTTTAAAAAGAGAATTGTGAATACCTTACTGTTATCGTTTCTCTTATTGTATGGAGGCTGTGCCCTTGGTCTGGCGCAAAAATCAGCTGGATTTGTGGGATGGACAGTTTTTTTGGCAGTCTGTGGAATTGGGTATGCGGGGTATATTTATTACCTGGCAGTTACAAAATCCTATGAGGTGGTGGAAGGAACTGTGACAGAGATCCATGCGGAACTTCTTTTTGATGGTTTTAAGAGGGTTCTGGTGCAAGGGGATGATGGGATTACCACAGAGCTTTTGTTAAATAAAGAGACAGTTGTCATGTATGGAAAAGCCTACCGCTTTTATTTTAACCAGAATGCACATGCATTCTCAGGAATTCGAAGGTTGGATGCAGCTTTTGATTTTGGAAATTTTTTTGGAGTGGAGGAAGTAAAAGAGTAATCCGGGGCAGGGAGTACCAGGCATGGTTCGAGTCCATGCCGCCCTGTTTCCATGTAAACGCATGGAAAATATGTATAAAGGAGAGCTATGCAATATGGCGGAAACAAAATGTGGAACCGTGAAATGGTTCAGCGCAAAAAAAGGTTACGGATTTGTAACCGGGGAGGATGGCGAGGATTACTTCGCACATTTCTCCCAGATCAAGATGGAAGGCTTTAAAATGCTTTCCGGCAAGCAGCCTGTACAGTTTGAAGTTGGAACGGACGAAAATGGAAGGGCACTTGCAATGAATATCCTTCCCCTTTCGGTAGAGGAAGAGGCATAAAAGAAAACAAATTTTGAAACACAAAATATATAAAAAATGTGTTTGACAGCCACAACATGTTGTGGTAACCTTTAAATGAAATCATATTTTATCAGTCATCTATGGCTGATCTTATATTTTAGATCCGGACATTCCGGATGAATCTCTTTTGGGCGGTTCGCCCTAAACTCAGCAAATAAGTTAGAACATTGGAAGATACGAAAAGATAGGAATTCTTTTGGTGTCTTTTTTTGTTGCAAAATGAAGAAAAGGAGGAAGCAGAATGAGAAAAATCAAAGAGACCGTACTGGTCAAAATGGAAAAAAGGAATGCCAGATAACAGAAAAAGAAAGAAGAGGAGAACATTTTATGCAGGAAGTAAATTGGGATGCTGTAAATTTGTTAGAACTGGGAATGCTGCTTGATATGGCAAAAGATGGATATGAATTCCAGATTGCGGATGGAAGAATTAAGTCCATTGAAGTAAAGCTCCTGTCCTGAATGCAAAAGGAGGGGCTATGTACTATAAGGATGATTTTAATGTAACGTTTGAAGAGGAATCCGCTTTTTACAAGTATCTGGATGATGTGGAAAAACGGGCCGAATGGTTCCGGGCACAAAGCAAGGATCTGACAGTGGAAGCGGTTACGAAGGACAGTACCTGCACCCCGATTGGGAATATCAATCTGGAATATTTAAAAGAGGATACCATAAATAATTCCGGGCTGCTGATTAAAACCCCAGACCGCAGCTGTTTTCTTGGCATATCTGCCATCAAAAGCTTAAAAGGCAGGGCCAGGATAGACGGAAAGGCGCTTGCAGAATTAGACAAAGAAACACTTGCCTATATCCTGAACAAATGTCTGAAGGTCTCCAGGGGAAAATCCCTGCTCCGCTTTTGTGAAGGCAAGGTGCGGGCAGTCCTGTCTGGCGACGAAAAAGACTATTCTATCTTGTCCATGCCAGAGGTCTATGAAATTGCAGGGGCTTATATCTACAGCGATTTTGAATACGCGTCTTTTAAATCCGGATGTGCGGACCATAATCTGGTAAATGCGACCTGGGAGCTAAGAGACCGGCGACTGACCGAAGCCTACAAGGAACTGCTGGAACGCTATGGGAAGACTTTTAACGGAGAGCTGTATGCTTCGGTCCGGATCACCACCTCCGATGTGGGAAGTTCAGGAGCCAATATCTTCTATACGGTGTCCGTTCAGAACCAATATATTGTATTGGGAGAAAACTTGAAAGTGCGTCACAAAAACTGCAAGGGTACCGAAGACTTCAACCAGAACATGGCTTCTATTTTTGAATACTATAAGGAAGCTCTGCAGGAGGTCCTGCGGCTTAGTGAAATCTGGGTGAACCATCCTGCCAATGCCATGATCGGCGTTATGAAGCAGGCTGGTTTTTCAAAAAAGCTGATTGCAGAAACGGTAGAGCGTTTTCGGGCGGCAGCAGGGGATGTCCCCTGTAGTGCCTACGAAATCTATTGCGGGATCTGTGATGTGATTTCCATTGCAAGGCAGCAGGAAACGAATGCGAGAGGACTACTTCTTTTGGAGGAAAAAGTGGCAGCCTGTGTAAGCAAACGTTGGCATGAGCTTGATATGCCAGGTGAAATTAAATATTAAATAATGACAAAGGCAGGAACCCCTGTCTTTTTGTATGAAGGAGGAACATATGCAGTATCCGGACTGGGTTATGGAAGCAAAAAAATCCAGGGAATTACTTTCGTGGATACAGGATCCGGTACACAGTATTAAAAAGTTTCATAGCCAGCTATTCATAAAGTGCCAGGAAGAAAACTGCATGTTATTTTATGCAGCTTCTCCTTGGAGGGATTGTTTACAGCTTCGGAAACCAAAGCTTTGCAGCATACTTTATCTGCCGGATTATTCTTTGTATGAGGCAGATTCTGTATTCTATCAGGCGGTCGGGATACCTGCCGATTTTCTTTTTCCGACGAAAGAAAGTCTGAAGAAAGAGGTGGAAATGAAGGTTACCCATTTGGTGAAAAACATGATGGATACAAACTGGGATCAGCTTTTGCTTAAGTACCAGCACCAGAGGAGTAGCCTTGTTCCAAATATAAACCGGATACAGGTAGAGGAAACTTCCAAGAGATTCCTGGAGGCTGGAATAAAGCCTGAGGAGCTGTTTTACAGTCCAAGCTTTACCTTTGAAAAAGCGCAGATGGAATATACGGATGTGATGTTTCTTTACACCTTGAACCATGCGAAGAAGGCTGTAAAAATGATCGCAGATAAGTGGCTTTCGGAATCTTTTTGGGAGATTTCGCAAAAAAGAATCTACATTGGCTGTGTGC
>NZ_JBCOME010000083.1:0-13325 GCF_040924365.1 Ruminococcus sp. 1001136sp1_2201st1_G3_2201SCRN_220225
GAGAATGAACTTGGAGTGGCTGCATTTCTTAACGGTCTTTCCCAGGAAGAAATCGATTCCTGCGCAAGAACTTATACAGAGGGCTACCGTTTGGGATTTGTAAATGGACACAAAGACCTGAGCAAAAAGAAAACAGTCAATATCCGCTACAACCTTGGTTTTGAACGTATGGTAAAAGCGGCAGTTCTTCAGTTTGAGGAGATGGGGCTGAAGCCAGTTATATATCGCTATCCGACCCATGCGGTAAACAGGCGCGGCTCTTATAGAATTGGCTATACAGGCGCTGTTGCAAACCCGCAGTTTGACTATGATCATCGACAGGACGGGGCGCTTTTTCTGGATCAGGATTTTGTGCAGAAGCGCCTTCGTGCCCTGCAGACTTCCTATGAAAAATATAAGGAGCTGGCGTATGTTCACGCTGGTCCGGCCTGCATTGAGGTATTTGGAGAAGCTCCGTTTTCACCGGTGAGTGTAAAAGAGGCATGGCAGTTCAGTGATGCCCAGCAGAAGCTGGAAATTGAGATGCAAAATGAAGCTGGACAGATTACAAACCGCTACATTAAAGGTGATGAGAGAAGTTTTACCATTATTGCATATCCGGTTCCTGAGATCGGCGGTGATTATGAGGAGATTTTCCGCCAGATCGTGAAAATCAACACCCTGGATTACCAGCTTTACCAGAAAATCCAGCAGACCCTTATCGATACTCTGGATACTGCAGAATGGGTATCTGTAAAGGGAAAAGGAGCAAATGAAACAGATCTCAGGATACATCTGCACACTCTTACCGACCCGACGAAGCAGTCCAATTTCGAGAACTGTGTAGCGGATGTAAATATTCCCGTTGGTGAAGTGTTTACTTCCCCTGTTCTTTCCGGAACAGACGGTCTTCTTCATGTAAGCCAGGTATATCTGGAAGGCCTTCAGTTCCGTGATCTGAAACTTGAATTTAAAGATGGAAAAATTGCATCCTATTCCTGCGGAAATTTTGAAAATGAAGAAGAGAATAAAAAATATATTGAGGATAATATCCTGTTCCATCATCCAACACTTCCAATGGGTGAATTTGCAATCGGAACGAATACTACGGCTTATGTAGCTGCGAAGAAATACAACATTGCAGATAAGCTGCCTATTCTGATTGCAGAAAAAATGGGACCCCATTTTGCAGTAGGTGATACCTGTTACAGCTGGTCTGAGGATACTGCCATGTACAATCCGGATGGAAAAGAAATCATTGCAAGAGATAATGAAATCTCCATTCTAAGAAAAGAAGATATAAGCAAGGCGTACTTTGGCTGTCATACGGATATTACCATTCCCTATGATGAATTGGGAAGCATCTGTGTTCCTGGAAAGAATGGGGAGAAAATTTCGATTATTGAGGATGGCAGATTTGTGCTGGCCGGAACGGAAGAATTGAATAAACCTTTTGAGGAATAAAGGAAAGTTTAAAATCTAACAGCAAAATTAATTAGCCCTATAAAATTTTTCTTTGCCTCAATCGTATTGACAGAAAATGTTATTCTTAGTAGAATTTACGCGAATGGTAGTTCTAAATATAACTAAAAGAGGAGAATATTATGCCAAAAGTAGGAATTGTAATGGGCAGTGATTCAGATATGCCGGTAATGAGCAAGGCAGCAGACATTCTGGAGAAACTTGGGATTGATTACGAAATGCGTATCATCTCCGCACACAGAGAGCCGGACGTGTTCTTTGATTATGCGAAGACAGCTGAGGAAAAAGGATTTAAGGTCATCATTGCAGGTGCCGGTATGGCAGCACATTTACCAGGAATGTGCGCAGCGATTTTCCCGATGCCGGTTATCGGAATTCCTATGCACACTACATCACTTGGGGGAAGAGATTCCCTGTATTCCATTGTACAGATGCCATCCGGCATTCCGGTAGCAACTGTTGCAATTAACGGAGGGGCAAATGCTGGTCTTCTTGCAGCGAAGATTCTTGCAACATCCGATCCGGAGCTTCTTGCACGTCTGAAAGCCTACAGCCAGGAGCTGAAAGAGCAGGTCGAAGCCAAGGATGCGAAATTACAGGAAGTGGGACATAAGGCTTATACAAAATAGAATTATACAGCAGGGGCAGAATAACCTTTTCTGCTGATGCAGGTGAAGAATCCTGCGAGGCAGGATCTTTCTATGAAAACCATAATAAACACCATAATAGAAACCATAAAATTCTGGGAGGAAAAAGGCATGGATTACAAGAACGCGGGCGTTGATATTGAGGCAGGATACAAATCAGTAGAATTAATGAAACAGCATATTGCAAAGACTATGAGACCAGAAGTACTTGGAGGAATCGGCGGATTCTCAGGTGCTTTTTCCATGAACAGCTTCAAGGATATGGAAGAGCCTACACTGGTTTCCGGAACTGACGGAGTTGGAACCAAGCTGAAACTGGCATTTATTATGGACAAACATGACACTGTTGGAATCGATTGTGTGGCAATGTGTGTAAACGATATTGCATGTGCAGGCGGAGAACCTCTTTTCTTCCTAGACTACATTGCCTGTGGAAAGAACTATCCGGAGAAGATTGCTGAGATCGTAAAAGGTGTTGCAGAAGGCTGCAGCCAGTCAAGCGCAGCCCTCATCGGCGGCGAAACTGCTGAGATGCCAGGATTTTATCCGGTAGACGAGTATGACCTGGCTGGATTTGCAGTTGGTGTTGTTGATAAAAAAGACCTGATTACAGGAGAGAATTTAAATACCGGAGATGTTCTGATCGGAATGGCTTCCTCAGGCGTACACAGCAATGGTTTTTCTCTTGTCCGCAAAGTGTTTGAGATGACAAAAGAGTCTCTGGACACATATTATGATGAACTTGGAACTACCCTTGGTGAGGCGCTGATCGCACCAACCAAGATTTATGTAAAAGCTCTTAAGAGCATTAAAGATGCAGGGGTTAAGATCCACGCATGCAGCCATATCACAGGCGGCGGTTTCTATGAGAATGTACCTCGTATGCTGAAAGAGGGCACAAGAGCCGTAATCGAGAAAGACAGTTATCCGGTACTTCCGATCTTTAAGCTTCTTGCAAAGACCGGAGACATTGAAGAAAAGATGATGTACAACACCTACAACATGGGTCTTGGTATGGTTCTGGCAGTTGATCCGGCTGATGTAGATAAGACTATGGAAGCAATCAAGGCAGCAGGTGAGACACCATACGTAGTAGGACGTATTGAAGCAGGAGAAAAGGGAGTGACATTATGCTAAAGGTTGCTGTCCTGGTATCAGGAGGCGGTACCAATCTCCAGGCAATTCTGGATGCCATTGATTCCGGCAGGATCACCAACGCGGAAGTTTCTCTTGTGATCAGCAATAATCCAAATGCTTACGCACTGGAAAGAGCGAAGAACCATGGTATAGAGGCTGTCTGTATTTCCCCTAAAGAATTTGAAAACCGTGAAGAATTTCATAAGGCACTTTTAAAGAAATTGCAGGAAAGCGGTGCAGAACTGATTGTTCTTGCAGGCTATCTGGTTGCAATTCCACCTATGATCGTGGAGGCATTTCCAAATAAGATCATCAATATCCATCCATCCCTGATCCCATCCTTTTGCGGCGTAGGATACTATGGACTTCATGTTCATGAAGCTGCCTTAAAAAGAGGCGTGAAAGTAACAGGTGCTACTGTTCATTTCGTGGATACAGGTACAGATACCGGCCCTATTATTTTGCAGAAAGCAGTAAAAATCGAGCCGGATGATACCCCACAGTCTCTTCAGAGAAGTGTAATGGAAAAGGCAGAGTGGAAGATCCTTCCGAAAGCAATTAATCTCATTGCCAATGGAAAGATTTCGGTAGAAGATCATATTGTGACTATCAGCGATTAAGGAGGAGATTATGAAAGTACTGATCGTAGGAAGCGGCGGAAGAGAGCATGCAATCGCATGGAGTGTATCCAGAAGCCCTAAGGCAGATAAGATTTACTGTGCACCGGGAAATGCAGGAATTGCAGAGTATGCAGAGTGCGTGAACATTGGTGCTATGGAATTTGAAAAACTTGCTGATTTTGCTCAGGAAAATCAGATAGACCTTACCATCATCGGTATGGATGATCCGTTGGTAGGCGGTATAGTAGACGAGTTTGAATCCCGCGGTTTACGGGTATTCGGACCTCGTAAAAATGCAGCAATCCTGGAAGGCTCCAAGGCATTTTCCAAGGATCTGATGAAGAAATACAACATTCCGACAGCCGCATACGAGAATTTTGATGACCCGGAAAAGGCACTGGTTTATCTTCGCACCGAAGCAAAATTCCCTATCGTCCTCAAAGCAGACGGACTTGCTCTTGGAAAAGGTGTTCTGATCTGTCAGAATCTTCAGGAAGCAGAAGCTGGTGTGAAAGAGATCATGGAAGATAAGAAGTTTGGAAGCGCCGGAAATACCATGGTTATTGAGGAATTTATGACTGGTCGTGAAGTTTCCGTTCTTTCTTTTGTAGATGGAAAAACAATTAAAACCATGACCTCCGCACAGGATCATAAGCGTGCAAAGGACGGTGACCAGGGCTTAAATACAGGCGGAATGGGAACCTTTTCTCCCAGTCCTTTCTACACAAAAGAGGTGGATGAGTTCTGTAAGAAATATGTATATCAGCCAACTGTGGATGCAATGGCCGCTGAAGGAAGAGAATTTAAAGGAATCATTTTCTTTGGTCTGATGCTGACAGCAGATGGTCCGAAGGTACTGGAATACAATGCCCGTTTCGGAGATCCGGAAGCACAGGTTGTTCTTCCGCGTATGAAGAACGACATTGTAGAAGTTATGGAAGCCTGCATTGATGGAACTCTGGATCAGATCGATCTTCAGTTTGAGGACAATGCCGCTGTTTGTGTAGTTCTCGCAAGTGACGGATATCCGGTGAAATATGAGAAAGAAATCCCGATGTATGGATTTGAGAATTTCAAGGATAAAGAGGGATATTACTGTTTCCATGCCGGAACCAAGTTTAAGGATGGACAGATCGTTACAAATGGTGGACGTGTTGTAGGAATCACAGCCACAGGCAGCAATCTGAAAGAGGCCAGAAAAAATGCCTATGCGGCAACAGAGTGGATCACTTTCGCAAATAAATATATGCGCCATGATATTGGAAAAGCAATTGACGAAGCATAATTAAGTGGTATAAAATAGGCAGGAGACAAGAGTGTTTCCTGTCTGTTTTTGGTTATGGAAGTCCTGACAGGATGAAAATACAAAAGTCAGAGAATTCTGTGTTGCAGAATTTATTTAGCAAAAGCATTAGGAGGAACCATTATGTACAATGTGAAGAAAGTAAACGAAGATTTATACTGGATCGGTGCAAGTGACAGAAGACTTGCCCTTTTTGAAAATATTTACCCGATTCCAAGAGGAGTTTCCTACAACTCTTATGTGATCCTGGATGAGCAGACCGTGCTTCTGGATACAGTTGACAAGTCTGTGAGCGGACAGTTTTTTGAAAATCTGGAGCATGTTCTTGGAAACAGACCTTTGGATTATATGATCGTAAACCATATGGAACCAGATCATTGTGCAATTGTGGAAGAGGTGGTAAGAAGATTCCCGGAAGTGAAGGTTGTGGGAAATGCCAAGACCTTTAACATGATGAAACAGTTCTTTACCTTTGACGTGGATGCCCATGCAGTTGTGATCAAAGAGGGAGATACCATCAGTACAGGTAAACATACCCTTGCGTTTGCCATGATCCCCATGGTTCACTGGCCAGAGGCAATGGTTACATACGATGCATATGACAAAGTGCTTTTTAGCGCAGATGCTTTTGGTACTTTTGGAGCGCTGAATGGAAATGTGTTTGCAGATGAAGTAAACTTTAAAGAAGAGTGGCTGGATGACGCCAGAAGATATCTGGTAAATATTGTTGGAAAATATGGCGGACCGGTTCAGAGTGCCCTGAAAAAGGCTCTTACACTTGATATCGCCATGATCTGCCCACTTCATGGTCCTATCTGGAGAGAGGATCTTGGATGGTTTATTGACAAATATCAGAAATGGAGCACTTATACACCTGAAGACCATAATGTTGTGGTTATGTATGCCTCCATTTATGGAAATACAGAGAATGCAGCTGATGTTCTGGCAGGCAGACTGGCAGATGCAGGGGAGAAGAATGTGAAGGTTTATGATGTTTCTGTAACAGATCCTTCCTATCTGGTAGCGGAAGCATTCCGCTGTGACAGAATCGTATTTGCCTGCCCGACTTATAATGCAGGACTTTTCCCGAAGATGGAAACCCTGCTTCATGAACTTGCTGCCCACAATCTGCAGAAGAGAAAAGTGGCAGTTCTGGAAAACGGTACCTGGGCTTCTACTGCAGGTAAGCAGATGAAGGAGATCCTTTCTGGTATGAAAGATATGGAAATCTATGAAGAGACGGTAACGGTAAAGTCTGCCCTGAAAGAAGACCAGCTGGCACAGCTTGATAAGATTGTAGAATTTATGACAAAATAAGAGAAGGCTTGTCGGATCAGTGGATGCCAGGCGTGACAAGATATGCCGAAAATTGGGGCGTGCAGCATGAAGAAATGATTTTTGGGACACGTTCTAGTATGGAACGCGGTAAAATTGCATAAAAACACTGACGGTTAGACTTTACTTTTTTGCAATTTTGTTATAAAATAAAACCTATATTAGGTTTTTGTCGATATGTTTTGAAATCTGCCAGACAGGACAAGGTTCATAGAATTTTCGTATACGACAGCAGGAAACCAGGACTGAGAGGATAATGACATGGGAATCACTGAACAGGAAGCAATTAAGGAATTACAGACAAGAGACGAAATCTTTGTAGCGTATTCACAGGCTACGAAGCTTCCATATGTAATTTGCGATCAAGAGAGCTTTAATGATCAGGTGTGGGTATTTGCCACAGAAGAGGAGATTAAAGCATTTGGCAAGAAGAAATTAGAGGATAAGATTCTTCTTATGGGAATGAAATATGAGAAGAAAGACTACCCAAGATTCTACGGCACACTTTATGCAATCGGTGTAAACAGTGTAGTATGGGTTGATGGAGAGAATCAGATTGAGGTTGAACTTACCAGAATTGCCAGACAGGCAGATTTCAGCCAGCTTGAGCCGAAGAAGCAGCCACTTTTTAATTCCACTCTTCAGCTTTCCGGTATCTATTTTATGCAGGAGCTCCGTCGCCCGATTAAGAAAGAGGAGCGCACTGTGAACCTTCGTGAAATGGAAGAAGAGCTGATCGTGAACCTTAAGAAATCTGAATTCCTGGTAGCTATGGCTACTGATCCGGAAGACCCGACCAAGGTTAACATTCCATATCTTAAGAACAAACAGGGGGATATTCTTCAGCCGGCTTTTACAGATGTTATGGAATTTGATAAATTTGCAAGAGGCAAGAAGCTTCGGGCAGCCAAGGTTCCATTTGCCAAACTGCCAGGTCTCATTATCAACCAGGCGAAAGCATTTGTGATCAACCCGATGGGATTCAATCTGATTCTTGACAGAGTACAGCTTGGAAAGATTCTGGGTGTGGAGATTCCTCCGGCTTCAGTACCGGCTGAGAGTGCACCTGCTGCGGCAGCAACGCAGGAGACTAAGGCATCAGAGGGTGAAGTAAAGGCAGAAGAAGCACCGGCAGCTGAGACACCGGTTCAGTAGGAATAGGGAGCGCTGCCAGCTTTGCAGATGGCTTGGCTTATATCTAAACGAAGTGTTTATTACGAAAGATAGGAAGAGACCGGGGCTGTATGACTCCGGTCCTTTTGTTTTTGGGATATTCACTATTTTTTACAGGGAGGGATAAAATGGTAATAGAGATAGATTTCCAGAGTGACGAGGCACTTTATACCCAGCTGATGAATCAGATCATTATGGGAATTGCCACATCCCGGCTGCAGGAAGGAGATCCTCTTCCATCTGTCAGACAGCTTGCGGATACCATTGGAATTAATATGCATACTGTAAACAAGGCCTATTCCTTGTTACGCCAGGAAGGATTTGTCTCCATTGACAGAAGAAAAGGCGCAGTAATCTGTCTGGATGTGGATAAGTTAAGGGCTATGGAGGAATTGAAGCAGAATTTACGTGTTGCGCTGGCAAGGGGCTGCTGCAATAATGTGACCAGGGAAGAAGTGCATAGTCTTATAGATGAGATTCTGGATGAATATGAGAAATAAAAGCGAGATTGTTCGAGAAATCAACTTGTTTGTACACTAGCGTAAGGAGGAACAATTGATCAATGCGAAATAAATTTACGAAACAGGCTCAGACAGCCCTGACACTGGCAAAGGCAGCAGCCATTGATTTTGAACTGGGCTATATTGGTACAGAACATCTTTTACTGGGACTTTTAAGCGAGACAGAAGGCACTGCCGGAAGAGTCCTGGAGGAATTTCAGGTAGATGGCAAGAAACTGGTGGAACTGATCGATAAGCTGGTAACTCCGGCAGAAGTGGGAAATATAACTGAGATTGAAATGAAGCCGCCATACAGTCCGAGAACAGAGAAGGTTCTGAAAAGTGCCGTGGCAGAGGCACAGAATTCTGGCTGTGAGAAGGCAGGAACGGAGCATTTGCTCCTTGCCATGCTCCGCGAGACGGACTGTGTTGGAACCCGGCTTTTGTATACGATGGGAGTGAACATCCAGAAGCTTTACGCAGCAGTCCTTGGAGCCATGGGCTATGACAATGAGGCTATTCAGGAAGAGTTCCAGGCTGCCAAGGCAATGCAAAATCTCGGAGGCAGCCCGACGCCGGCGCTTGACCAGTACAGCCGTGATCTGACCCAGATGGCAGCAGAGGGCAAACTGGACCCTGTTGTGGGAAGAGAAAAGGAAATCAGCAGGCTAATCCAGATTTTAAGCCGCAGAACCAAGAATAATCCATGTCTGGTAGGCGAACCAGGGGTAGGTAAGACTGCCATTGCCGAGGGGCTTGCCCAGAGGATTCTTGCAGGTAGTGTTCCGGAGACGATTAAAGACAAGCGTCTGGTAGTGCTGGATCTGTCTGGAATGGTGGCTGGAAGCAAGTACAGAGGTGAATTTGAGGAACGTATCCGTAAGGTCGTGGATGAAGTACGTGAGAATCAGGGGATTCTTCTGTTTATTGATGAGCTTCATACAATTATTGGAGCTGGCGGAGCAGAAGGAGCCCTTGACGCTTCCAATATTCTGAAGCCATCTCTTTCCCGTGGAGAATTGCAGATCATAGGTGCGACCACTCTGGAAGAGTACCGCAAATATATAGAGAAGGATGCTGCTCTGGAGCGACGCTTCCAGCCGGTCACCGTGGAAGAGCCTTCTGAAGAGGAGGCTTACGAGATCCTGAAAGGACTTCGCCCATACTATGAAAGACATCATAAAGTAGAAATATCAGATGAAGCTTTGGAAGCAGCAGTTAAAATGTCAGTACGTTATATTAACGACAGATTTCTTCCGGATAAAGCAATCGACCTGATTGATGAAGCTGCTTCTAAGGTACAGCTTTCCGGATATCAGGCTTCTTCCGAGATTGAGGATTTAAGCCGTGAGATTCAGGAAATCCTTCAGGAGAAAGAGCGTGCCATCAAAACTGGTTATTTAAGTCTTGCCAAAGAATGTCAGGAGAAACAGAAGGAAGCAGAAGCCAGACTTGAGCAGCTTCAAGTAAAAGAAGAAAAGAAGAATCAGAGAAAATCCGGAAAAGTGGACGAAAAAGCCGTAGCTTCCATTGTATCCGACTGGACCAAAATTCCGGTACAAAGATTGACAGAAGGAGAAACCAGACGCCTTGCTCAATTGGAAAAAGAACTTCATAAACGCGTGATTGGTCAGGAGGAAGCGGTTCGTGCTGTTTCTCAGGCTGTAAAACGTGGTCGTGTAGGATTGAAGGATCCGAACCGTCCAATTGGTTCTTTCCTGTTTCTGGGACCAACAGGCGTTGGAAAAACAGAACTTTCCAAGGCGCTGGCTCAGGCTGTATTTGGCAGCGAACAGGCTATGATTCGTGTAGACATGTCTGAATATATGGAGAAACATAGTGTTTCCAAGCTGATCGGTTCTCCGCCAGGATATGTGGGATATGATGAGGGCGGACAGCTCAGTGAAAAAGTACGCAGAAATCCATACAGTGTTATTCTTTTTGATGAGATCGAGAAAGCACATCCGGATGTGTTTAATATTTTGCTTCAGGTGCTGGATGACGGACATATTACAGATGCCCACGGAAGAAAAGTGGATTTTAAACAGACAATCATTATCATGACTTCCAATGCGGGCGCACAGGCAATCGTAGAACCGAAGCAGCTTGGGTTTATTTCCCAGAAAGATGAGAAAAAGGATTATGAAAAAATGAAATCCGGCGTTATGGAAGAAGTGCGCCGTCTTTTCAAACCAGAATTCCTGAATCGAATTGACGAGATTATGGTATTCCACACCCTGAATAAGGAGGAAATCCGTAAAATTGTACTTCTACTCCTGAAATCACTGGAAAAACGTTGTGAGGAACAGATGGATATTCATCTGAATGTGACGAATTCTGCAGTAGATTATATTGCGGAAGCCGGATTTGATGCTAAATACGGTGCAAGACCTCTTCGACGGGCCATTCAGTCCAAGATAGAAGACCGGCTGGCAAATGAGCTCCTGGAGGGCAAGATCAAGCGGGGAGACATCGTGCAGGTACAGTATAGAAATAAAGAAATTCGTTTTATAGTGAAGTAAGATCCTGTTTGAAAAGTAACGTAATCTTCTAAAATTACTATAAATTTTATATAAGGTACTGGCAAAGAAAAAAGTTTTATTATATAATATGTACAACATCGGGGAACCGGTGAAAAGGATCTGGCGAGGTGAAATCCGCTGGAGAACATAACGAAAGAGTCTTAGGGAGGACAAGCATCATGGCAGTAGTAAAGGAACTGATCCGTACAGAGGAAAATGGTACCATCAGCTTTGGAGATTATGAGAAAAACCAGAAATCAAAGGTTTCAGACTATCCCCATCAGGGAGATATGTATAAAGTAAAAACATTCAAGGAGATCACCAAGCTGGAACGCAATGGTATGTTTGTTTATGAGTCCGTACCAGGTACCGCTGTATTTGATCTTGCACAGGATGGAAGTCAGATGAGTTTTCGTGTAGAAGGACCGGAGGATGCACAGATCACGGTTGAACTTGAGGCAGAAGCTCAGTATGAAGTATATCTTGACGGAGCAAGCACAGGCAAAATGGAGACCAACCTTGGCGGAAAGCTTTCTTTCAGCGTAGAGCTTGGAAATGGCTCAGCTGTTGATGTAAAAATTGTAAAATGCTAAAAAACAAAAAAATGGTATATTTTTGCCAGGAGTGCGGTTACGAATCCACCAAGTGGATGGGGCAGTGTCCTGGCTGCAAAGCATGGAATTCCTTTGTGGAAGAACCTGTTTCCACAGGGAAAAAGGCGTCAGGAGGCGGTAAGACCGTTTCCAGACAACAGTCTGAACCAGTGATCTTAAAAGACATCAGTCTGAAGGAAGATGAGCGTCAGACGACGAAAATAGGTGAATTAGACAGAGTACTCGGGGGCGGCATTGTCCCCGGGTCTTTGGTTCTTGTGGGGGGAGATCCGGGTATCGGAAAATCCACCCTTCTTTTGCAGGTGTGCCGGAATCTGGCAGAGAATGGAAGCTCTGTCCTCTATATTTCAGGCGAGGAATCTCTGCGTCAGATCAAACTTCGTGCTAACCGTATCGGTACTTTCAACGAAAACCTTCAGCTTTTATGTGAGACCAATCTGGATACTGTACGAGAAGTAATGGAACGAAAGAAACCAGATGTAGCTATTGTGGACTCTATTCAGACTATGTTTGATGAGGAGATTGGTTCTGCACCGGGGAGTGTTTCTCAGGTAAGAGAGTCTACGAATGTACTGATGCAGATTGCAAAAGGTCTTGGAATAACGATTTTCATTGTTGGTCATGTGACCAAGGAGGGCAATGTGGCAGGTCCGAGAGTGCTGGAACATATGGTTGACACAGTGCTTTATTTTGAGGGAGACAGACATGCTTCCTATCGGATCCTGCGTGCGGTGAAGAATCGATTTGGTTCTACCAATGAAATTGGCGTTTTTGAAATGCAGGGAACTGGTCTTGAAGAGGTTTCCAACCCTTCGGAGTATCTTTTAGAGGGACGCCCTGAGAACGCGTCAGGGTGTGTTGTGGCATGTTCTATGGAGGGGACACGCCCGATCCTTGTGGAAATTCAGGCATTGGTTTGTGAGAGTAATTTTGGTATTCCAAGAAGGACTGCTGTGGGAACGGATTTTAACAGGGTCAATCTTCTCATGGCTGTATTGGAGAAGAAAGTTGGGCTTCATCTTGCTTCTTCTGACGCCTATGTAAATATTGCCGGAGGGATGAAGATGACAGAACCGGCTATTGATCTTGGAATCTGTCTGGCAATTGCATCCAGCATGAAAGATATTGTAATTCCAGATAAATTGATGGCTTTTGGTGAAATTGGACTTAGTGGAGAAGTACGTGCTGTAAGTATGGCAGGGCAGAGAGTGCAGGAGGCGAAAAAGCTGGGATTTGACACCGTGATCCTGCCTGAGGTATGCAGAAATTCAGTGGAAAAAGCAGATGGGGTTAATCTGGTCTATGTGAGACAGATTCAGGAGGCCATCCGGTATATTATGAGCAAATAGGTTTTATGTTTACGTTTGTGAAAATAGATAGAGAAATAATACTTGAAAAAGTAAGCAATGATAACCTGTACAAAAAATATGGATTTTTTTGTAAAAAGTGCTTGACGATTCCTTACGATAGTGGTATAGTAAACAAGCTGTCGCAAGGAATTGCTTCTGAAATACTGAAAAATAAAATAGTTTTCAGAAAATTTAAATTAACTGTTGACAAATGACTGAACTTATGATAAAGTAATCAAGTCGCTTGAACAGAACGACAGAAACGAACAACTTTAGACAGGATCTTGAAAATCTGAAAAACTTTTGAAAAAAGTGCTTGACAAGATTTGAAAGATATGATAAAGTAAACAAGCTGTCGCAAAGAGATGACAGCGAAACAACCTTGATAACTAAACAGTGAAACACATACGATTCTCGAAAATTTCTTTATACAATTCATTTTCGAATGAAACTTTTAAAACAGTAATGACGAGAGATAACTAAGCTAGTTGGTTGTCTTGAGTGAATCAAACACTTCTTAAGCCTTCGGCTTAATCAGTGTGAGTCGCAATTAAGTTGCTGCAAGCAGCGCTGAATTGCTAACACATTTTATCAGAGAGTTTGATCCTGGCTCAGGATGAACGCTGGCGGCGTGCTTAACACATGCAAGTCGAACGGGAAACAT